>NZ_CASGGV010000299.1:0-185905 GCF_949319125.1 Frankia sp. Hr75.2
CTCGTCGAAGGCAATGATCTTCGGCATGGTGTCTGGGTCCTCCCAGGGGGATGGCAGTTCGATGGCCTGGCCACAACGACGCCCGCGACGGACGGCTCCGACCCGGCCCCCGTGCGAACGGAAGGATGACCAGGAAGCCTCGTCGTTTCAGCCCTTGGCACTCCCATGGGGAGAGTGCCAAGTCCTGTTTAGCACTCGGCATGGGTGAGTGCAAGCTCGCCCCCCGTGTCCCATCGGCGTGGCGGCAGGCCGCCGAGGCCTCCCCGCCTGCGGCGACATCCACGGGAAATCGGTGTGGCCCCAGGCGGAATCGGTGTCGAACAACGCCATCCTGACCAGCCGCGCACAACTCCCCGCCCGGCTACGCGCACACGACGCCGACCGACCACCACCGGGCTCGGTTCGGCCCGCGACCGGCCCACCACCGGTTCGGGCTGGTCCACCACCGGGTTCGGCCGGGCCATCGCCCGGTGCGCCCGGGCCCCACCGGCCCGTTCCGCGGGAGGCCCCGCCACCGCTGCGCGAGAGCCCCGGGCGCTGCCGCTCCGTGGGCCCGGGTGTCACCCGTTCTGCGGGCGCCCGGGAGCCGCGGTTTCGCGCGGGTCCGGGCGCCGACGCTTCGTCGGGGAGAGCGGGAGGCTAGTCGTCGCCGAGGCCGGCGGCCTCGAACGCGGAGAGCGAGGGCGGGATCGTGGCGGTGGGGCCACCTGTGGAGACCAGGGGGTCGAGGGTCTTCAGCCCGTCGCCGGTGTTGTAGATCACCGTCTCGACGTCCGGGTCGAGGAGGCCCTCGTTCAGCAGGCGGCGCAGGCAGGCGACGGTGACGCCGCCGGCGGTCTCCCCGAAGATCCCCTCGGTGCGGGCCAGGAGGCGGATGCCGTCCACGATCTCGTCGTCGGTGACGTCGGTGATGGCGCCGCCGGTGCGGCGGGCGACGTCGAGGGCGTAGGGGCCGTCCGCCGGGTTGCCGATCGACAGCGACTTGGCGATCGTCGACGGCTTCACCGGGGCGACCGTGTCGGCGCCGCGGGCGTAGGCGGCGGCGACGGGGTTGCAGCCGGCGGCCTGGGCGCCGAAGACCTTGTACGGGGTGGGCTCGACGAGCCCGAGGCGGCCGAGCTCGCCGAACGCCTTGTCGACCTTGGTCAGCAGGGAGCCGGAGGCGATCGGCACCACGACCTGGCCGGGGATGCGCCAGCCGAGCTGCTCGGCGACCTCGTAGCCGAGGGTCTTCGAGCCCTCCGCGTAGAACGGCCGGACGTTGACGTTGACGAACGCCCACTCGTACTCGCCGGCCAGCTCGCTGCACAGCCGGTTGACGTCGTCGTAGTTGCCCTTGATCGCGACGAGGGTGCCGCCGTACACGGCCGTCGACACGGTCTTGCCGGCTTCCAGGTCGTGCGGGACGAGCACGACCGAGCGCAGGCCGGCGGACGCGGCGTGGGCGGCGACGGACTGGGCGAGGTTCCCGGTGGACGCGCAGGCGACGGTGTGGAAGCCGAGCTCGCGGGCGGCGGTGAGGGCCACCGAGACGACCCGGTCCTTGAACGAGTGGGTCGGGTTCGCGCTGTCGTCCTTGACCCACAGGGTGCGCATGCCGAGCTCGGCGGCGAGGCGCTGGGCGGGTCGCAGCGGGGTCCAGCCGGCGTCGAGGGAGACGCGCCGTTCGGCGACGTGCCCGGCGGGCAGCAGGCCGACGTACCGCCACAGGTTGGACGGCCCGGCCTCGATCGACGCCCGGGTGACCTTGCGCAGCCGGTCCTCGTCGTAGGCGATCTCGAGCGGCGCGAAACACTCGACACAGACGTGGGTGGCCGACAGCGGGTAGGTGGCACCGCAGTGACGACAGGACAGCGAGACGGCGGGGTTGGCGGCGTCCGGGCTCGGGAGAGTGGCGCGCTCGGGCGCGAGAGTCATGCGGAACTCCTCATCTTTCCCGGGAGCCGGCTGCGTCCCGGGTCGGAATTAGCACCTGCCGCGCATGGATGCGACGGTGGTTGCCGGGGCTTCGCTGGGCCGTTCCCTCTGCCCCTCTGGATGAGCCAGATGAAGTTGTCTGTCCGTACTGTAGACCGCGTGCGGACAGGCGTGCACCGGAGTTCCGGCGGTTTGCCGTGTGCCACAGGTGCTTCGATGACACGTCCTGAGGTGGGCCGCGGTCGGGTCGAGGGGCCGTGTGCCCGCGTCACCTGGGCCGCTTGCCGCCGGCCGCGATCTCGCCGGACCGACACCAGGGAGCCCGAAGCGTGAGCGTTCGTGTGGTCTACACCGATCTCGACGGAACGATGGTCGGCCCGCGGGGCTGCTTCTTCCGGGCCGAGGGCGGCGACACCACCCTTGACCCCGCCCGCGCACTCGTCGACCTGCACGACGCGGACATCGCGCTGGTGCTGGTCTCCGGGCGGACGAGGCCGCAGCTCGTGGAGGCCGCCGGGATCTTCGGCGCCGACGGGTTCATCGGCGAGCTGGGCGCGATCATCGGATGGAACACCGGGCTCGACACCGAGATCCTGCGCGGCGCGATGCCCGACTCGTTCGAGCGGGTGCCGGAGAGCCTGCTCGACGAGCTGATCAAGCTGCACCCCGGCCGCCTGGAGCTGCACACCCCCTGGCACACCGGCCGCGAGGTGGACGTCATGCTGCGTGGCCGGATCGACGTCGCCGAGGTGGACGGCTGGCTGGCCGAGTCCGGTTTCGGCTGGCTGAGCATGCGCGACAACGGGCTCATCTCACCGGCGCACATGCCCGATCTCGGCGTGCACCCGCACGTCTACCACCTGGTGCCGGACGGCGTCAGCAAGGGCGACGCCGTCGCGCACGACCTCAGGCGGCGCGGGGTGGACCCGGCCGAGGCGATCGCCATCGGCGACTCCGCCAGTGATCTCGCGATGGCCCGTTCGGTGGGGCGGATGCACCTGGTGGCCAACGCGGTGCGCCACCCGGACATCGCCGCGCTGCTCCCGGCCTACGACAACGTGGTGGTCGAGGACGGCCCGCTCGGTGCAGGTTGGGCCACCGCGGTGCGCGCCGCGCTCGGCGCCGGCTGACCGCGGGCCCCGTCGCGGCGGCCCTGCCGGGCGGCATTCCGGCGGCGCGCACCCGCGGTGCTTGCGGGTGGCGCCCCGACAGGGCACTCGATGGCCTACGCTCCGCTGTGTGCGTCACATGCCGGGCATCGGGGAGTTCACGGCGCCCGGGAGCGAGTACCCGGCCCAGGCCGATCTGCTGATCGCGTCGAACCGGGGGCCGGTGTCGTTCGTCGTCGGCGACGACGGCCTGCTGCATCCCCGGCGCGGCGGCGGCGGTCTGGTCAGCGGCCTGGCCCAGGTCGTCCAGGACACGCCCGAGGACGGCCGGGAGATCGTCTGGGTCTGCGCGGCCCTCAGTGACGCCGACCGGCGGGCCGCCCGCTCCGCTCCGGGCGGCCGCATCGACCGCAGCGGCTACGACACCGGCGGCGCCTCGGTGCGGATGCTGGACCTCGACCGCGTGCTGTTCGACCGCGCCTACAACGCGGTCGCCAACCGGACGCTCTGGTTCGTCCTGCACCTGTTGCACGCGCCGGCGACGGAGCCGAGCTTCGGCGCGTCCTTCCGCAAGGACTGGGCCGCCTACGAGGCGTACAACGCGGCGTTCGCGGACGCGCTGGCCGAGCTGGCGGCGCCGGGGGCGTGCGTGCTCGTCCAGGACTACCACCTGACGCTGGTCCCCGCCCGGCTGCGCCAGATGCGGCCGGACCTGCGGATAGCCCATTTCAGCCATACGCCGTGGTCCCCGCCGGAGTACTTCCGGATGCTGCCCGACGACGTGTCCGCGGCGATCCTGCACGGCATGCTCGGGGCGGACCGGCTCGGCTTCCTCGCCCCGGCGTGGGCGGCGGCCTTCCGCGACTGCTGCGCCGAGATCCTCGGCGCCGAGGTGGTGGGCGACACCGTCACCGCCGGCGGGCGCACCGTGCGCACCAGCCTGTACCCCCTTGGAGTGGACGCCGCCGAGCTGCGGGACCGCGCCGCCCGCCCCGACGTCCGTGCCCGCGCGGCCGAGCTGCGCGAGCTGGCGGGGGGCTGCCGCCTGGTGGTCCGGGTCGACCGCACCGAGCTGTCCAAGAACATCGTCCGCGGCCTGGACGCCTACCGCGAGCTGCTCCGCTCGCACCCGGAGTGGCACGGTCGGGTCATGCACCTGGTGTGCGCCTACCCGTCCCGCCACGACCTGCCCGAGTACCGCGAGTACACGGCGGCCGTCCAGCGCCTCGCCGCCGAGATCGAGGACGAGTTCGGGACGGACACCTGGCTGCCGGTGCATCTGGAGATCAACGACGACTTCCCGCGCTCGCTGGCCGCCATGACGCTCGCGGACGTCCTCGTGGTGAACCCGATCCGGGACGGGATGAACCTCGTCGCCAAGGAGGGGATGGTGGTCTCGGTCGACGGCGGGGTCCTCGTCCTCTCCCGGGAGGCGGGGGCGTGCTCGCAGATGGGCGCCGACGCGGTCGTGGTGAACCCGTTCGACGTGACGGCCACCGCGGAGGCGATGCACACCGCGCTGGTCATGCCGGCGGCCGAGCGGCGCGAGCGGGCCCGGCGGCTGGCCGCCGTCGCCGGTGAGCTGCCGCCGCGGGCCTGGTTCCGGGCGCAGCTGGACGAGATCCGCGGCCACGCGCCGGCGGAACCGGACCGCGCCGGCTGATCCGGTTCCCCGGGCCGGGCCGGCCCCCGAGCCCGGTTCCCGGGTCAGGCCCCGAGCGGCCGTCCCGGGTCATGCCTCGAGTCGACGTCGCGGGTCAGGCGCCGAGGCGGTCGGCGAGTACCTCCAGCAGGGTGACCATGCCGGTCGGGCCGCTGACGACCAGATCCGCCCGCTCGCGCAGCACGTCGGGCACCTCCGGGCTGTCGCTGCACACGGTGATCGCGCCCAGGCCGCCGGCCCGCAGCTCGTCGACCGCCTCGAAGGCGGGGAGATCCCCGTAGTCGTCGCCGGCGACGAGGACGGACCGGGCCGCCCGCTCGGCGACGAGCCCGCGCAGGGCACGGCCCTTGTCGTGACCGGGCGGGCGCAGCTCCAGGACCCGCTTGCCCGGCGCCGCCTCGAGCCCGTGCTCCTCGGCGAGCCTGGTCAGCGCCGGGGTGAGCGCCGCCAGCGCGGCGTCGGGGTCGGCGGTCCGCCGCACGTGGACGACCAGCGCGTGCCGCTTGTCCTCGACCGACGTCCCGGCCGGGGCGTCGTGCAGTGCGTCTGGCAGGGCCGAGCGCAGCGCCTCCACCCCGGGCAGTGGTTCCGGGGCGGTGGTCTGCCGGGTCTCGGCGTCCCACCGCTGCAGCCCGTACTGGCCGAGGACGAGCAGGTGCCCGAGATCGGTGAACCGCTCCACCCCGGTGAGCTCGAGGACGGCGTCCACCGGCCGGCCGGTGATGATCGCGACGGTGCCGACGCGGCGGGAGATCCGCCCCAGCGCGGCCATCGCGCCGGGCGCGGGCACCGCGTCGGAGGGCCGGGAGACGATCGGGGCGAGGGTGCCGTCGTAGTCGAGGGCGACGAGCGCCTTGTCCGGCGTCGTCAGCAGGGCGGCCAGGCCGGCGCCGCCGGCCAGGGTGCGCGGGGCGGGGGCAGGCTCGGCGGTGGCGTGGGCACCCGCGGGAGCGGGCGGCGAGGGCGCGGAGGAGTCGGTCACGATCCCTTCCCGGTCACGTCGTTTGTGAGGGATGGTGGCTGCTGGTGGGCCGTTGTCAGGGCTGGTCGTCGGTCGGGAAGTCACGGGTGACGACCAGGATCAGGGTGTCGGTCTCGATGATCCTCGTTTCTGCGCGGGGCACCATGCGCTCGACGCCGGGAACCGTCTCGAGCAGGGTGCGCGCGGCGTCGGCGTCCTCGGGATCGTAGAAGACGGTCGAAACCGGCACGTTGTACTGGCCCAGGTAGTTGCCGACCCGTTCGACCCGGAAGCCGGCCGCCTCCACCCGGTTGGCGGCGCTGTCCGCGAGACCCGCGATCCGGGAGTTGTTCAGCACGACGACGGGCGCGAAGACCTTCGGCGCCCCGGTGGCCGGGGCCGCGGGTGGCTGCGCCGGGGCGGATTGCGGCGTCGGCGACGGCCGCGGGCCGGGTGTCGGGCTGGGCGACCGGCTCGGGGTCGCCCGCTCCGACGGCGTCGGGCTGGAGGAGTCCTCGGGGCGGTCTGCGCCCTGCGCCGGCTCGCCCGAGGGGGCGACGGGCTCGCCGGTCACCGCCGGGGCGGCGCCGTCGTCGGAGTCGCCGGACCCGTTGAACAGGTTCACCAGCAGAATTCCGGCCAGTACGGCCAGCACGGCCACCAGGGCGGCACCTGCCATGCGCAGGCGGTCACCACCCGGGTGCCGGGAGAAGTCGTGGGAGCCTCTGGGCACGGGCTCTCCTCAGGCGTCGTCGGAACCGTCGTCGCCGGGCTCACCGGCGTCGTCCACATGACCGGCGCGGGCGCGCCGGCGTTGCTCGCGCAGCCGCCGCAGTCGGCGGACGAGCATCGGGTCGGCGGCCAGCGCGGCCGGCGAGTCGATCAGAACGTTCAGGATCTGGTAGTAACGGGTTGACGACAGGCCGAACTCCGCCCGGATGGCGGCCTCCTTGGCGCCGGGATAGCGCCACCACTGGCTTTCGAAGGCGAGGACCCGGGCTTCCCGTTCCGTCAGCCCGTTGGCGCCGCGCCCGTTCTCGCCGGAGCCACCCTCGCCGCCGCCGGTCGCGCTCCCGCCTGCCGCCGCCTGGCTGGGCCCGGAGTTTTCCGGCCCTGAACCGGTTGGCCTGGAACCTGCGGGCCCTGGATCCGCGGGCCTGGATCCGGTGGGCCCGTGACCTACGGGTCCGGCGCTGGTGGGCCTGGAGTTCGCAGGCCCGGAACCCGCGGGCCTGGTGCCGGCGGGGCCGGAGCCGCCTGGGCCGGTGTGGCCGCCGGGGCCCGTGTCCGCGGAGCCGCTCCGCCCCGGGCGCGGCGACGAGGCCGGGCCCGGGACACTTCGGCGCCGGGCCTCGGCATGGGCGGCGTCCACGCTGGGACCTCCTTGTGGGCAGCCTCGCTACGGAGGCGCTCAAGCGGGCGTACGCGCACCACGGTCGCGTGGTCGCCGCCCACTATTTCACCCTGTGCGTCCGACATCCCCGTTCGTTCCCGGGACACACCCTGGCGCGTCGGTCACGCTGCCCCCGCACGGACCCGTCCGGTGGCACGGAGCCCGTCCGGTGGCGCCCGGGCCGGGCGGCCCGGGCGCGCCCTGCCCTACCGTTGAACTGTGCAACCGCCTGAGGACGGGCCCGGTGCCGCCCGGGGCGCCGACGACGGCCGCCGGTTCGCCCGGACGCCGGAGGACTTCGCGTGCCTGGTGTGCGGCGCCGCCGTGCGCGGCGACGGGTACACGAACCACTGCCCGGCCTGCCTCTGGTCGCGGCATGTCGACGTCAACCCCGGCGACCGCGCGGCGCCGTGCCGCGGGCTGATGCGTCCTGTCGGGGTGGAGATGCGTGCGCGCGAGACCGTCCTGACTCACCGCTGCGAGAGCTGCGGGCACCTGCGGCGCAACCGGACCTCGCCCGCCGACGCCGAGTCCGCGCTGTTCGCGCTGGCCGCCCGGGTCGCGGACGAGGTGAGCCTGCGGGGCCCGGGCGACGCCGGCCTCAGGGGTGGGGCGGCCGTCAGGGGTACAGGCCGCGGGTCCGGTGCGCCTCGGCGACGCGGGCGACCCCGATGATGTGGGCGGCCGTCCGCAGGCTCACCCGCCGTTCGCGGGCCAGCGCCGACACCTCCTGGTAGGACCGCTGCATGAGAGCGCGCAGCCGGTCGTTGACCTGGTCCTCGGTCCAGAAGTACGCCTGGATGTCCTGCACCCACTCGAAGTAGGAGACGGCGACCCCGCCGCCGTTGGCGAGGATGTCGGGGACGATCACCGTCCCCTTGCCCGTCAGGACGTGGTCCGCCTCGGCGGTTACCGGCCCGTTCGCGCCCTCGACGATCAGCGGTGCCCGGACGCGGTCCGCGTTGCCGATGTTGATGACCCCCTCCAAGGCGGCGGGGACGAGCATGTCGACGTTCAGCTCGAGCAGCTCGGTGTTGGTGATCGTGTCGGTGCCCGGGTAGCCGACGACGGTGTCGGCCCCGCGGGCCAGGTGGCGGATCAGCGCGGACGGGTTCAGCCCCGCCCGGTTGTGGATGCCGCCCTTCACGTCCGACACCGCGACCAGCCGGCAGCCGGCGTCGTGCAGGTACTGGGCGGCCAGGGCGCCCACCTTGCCGAACCCCTGGACGGCGACCGTGGTCTCCCGAGGGTCCCGGCCGAGCTCGCGCAGCGCGGCGAACGCGGCGAGCTGGACCCCGCGGCTGGTCGCCCCGGCACGCCCGGCGGACCCCCCGATGGACAGCGGCTTGCCCGTGACGACTCCCGGGGCGGTGTGGCCGGTGTGCGTCGAGTAGGTGTCCATGATCCAGGCCATGGTCTGCTCGTCGGTGCCGACGTCCGGGGCCGGGATGTCCTTGTCCGGCCCGATCAGGGGGACGAGCTCGGCGGCGTACCGGCGGGTCATCCGCTCCCGCTCCTGCCGGGAGAGCAGCCCGGGCTCGACCGCGATGCCGCCCTTCGCGCCGCCGTAGGGGATCCCCATCAGCGCGCACTTCCACGTCATCCACATGGCCAGCGCCTTGACCTCGTCCAGGTCGCAGGCCGGGTGGTAGCGCAGCCCGCCCTTGGCCGGCCCGCGGGCGAGGTTGTGCTGAACGCGGTAGCCGGACAGGACGAGCAGCTGCCCGTCGTCCCGCAGCAGCGGGACGGAGACGGTGATCGACCGCCGCGGCGTGCGCAGCAGGTCGTGCATGCCGTCGTCGAGACCCAGGTGCTGGGCCGCGTCGGCGAGCTGCACGCACGCCGTGTCCCAGGCGGAGCCGGTCCCGAGGATCACAGAACACCTCCGCGGCGCGTCCGGCCACCCGTAACGCGCGGAGCGCGCCGTCGGGCTCCGCGCTCACGGGCGCAAATGCGCACCGTGGAGTGACTCCTGCTGTCGGTAGCAGGTACGTGGGCTCGAGGCACGTAACCGCTCGTGTGACGCTAGGTTGCGCAGCGTACTCGCATGGCTACGACTGTCCCACGTCGGTACCGCGCTCGCCGCCGCGACCGGTACCTTCCGGGGATCGTGAACAGCGCGGGAGTAGCAGGTCCGGCAGGACGGGCGCGCGGCCCGGCACGCTGGTACGCGGCCCTGCGAGGACGGCCGCTGGTCGTCCGGTGGGTCGTCAGCCGGGCCCTGCTGCTCACCCTGGCGCTGGCCGGCCAGGTGTTCGGCGCGCAGCAGAGCGTTCTCGGTGATGTCGATCTCTACCGGGAGTGGGGCCACACGCTCGTCGGTGACAGGACGGTGCCCGGGGACGAGAAATGGCAGTACCCGCCGGGCGCGGTGGTCGTCCTGGCGCTGCCCGCGGTGCCGCGCGAGCTGGCCGGCGTCCCGTATGAGGTGTCCTTCTACCTGCTGATGCTCGTCGTGGACGCGGTGCTCACCCGGGCGCTGGCCCGCCGCTCACCCGCGGCAGCCCGGTACTGGCTGCTGGCCACGCTCGCCCTCGGCCCGGTGATGCTGACCCGGTTCGACCTGGTGCCGGCGGCCGCGGCGCTGGCCGCGGTCCTCGCCCTGGACGGCTCCGCGCCCGGTGGCACCCATGGCTCCGGTGACGCTGAGCCTCCTGATGGCGCTGGTCGGCCGGGGCACTCCCGGCGCCTCCGCCCGTTCAGTTTTTTCGGTGCGCTTGGTTCACTCGGTCGTTTCGGTGGCTGGGTGGCGCTGGGCGTGGCGGTGAAGGTGTGGCCCGGGTTGCTCCTGGTGGCCCTGGGACGACGCGGGCTGACGCGCCCGGGCTCGCCGGTGCTGGGCCGGGTGGCGCGGATCGTGGCGGGTGCGGGTGTGACGGCGGCCGTCCTGGCCGCCGTCCTCGTGCTCGCCGGTTGGTGGCGGGGCGCGCTGGGGTTCCTGGACGCGCAGAGCGCCCGCGGCCTGCAGATCGAGGCGGTTCCGGCCACCCCGTTCGTCGTGGCGCGGATGCTCGGGATCGGCTCCGCCCCGGAGTACTCCTACGGGTCACTCCAGTTCGACGGCGGGCTCGCCAGGGCGGTGGCGACGGCCTGTTCGCTCGCCGAGGTGATCGTGATCGCCGCCGCGGTCCTGTGGTGGTGGGCGCGGCGGTCCCCTGGTCGGGCCGTGGACGCCTCCCCCCGGCCGGGCGGGGACGGTTCGATGGACGCGGAGGGCACATCGTCGGTTGCCGGGCGTGGCCTCGCGCTGGTCCTGCTGATTGTGATCACCTCGCGGGTGCTCAGCCCGCAGTACCTGGTCTGGCTGCTCGTCCTCACCGCCGCCGCCGCCGCCGTCCGCCCGTCCACCGCCGGCGCCGAGCGTGTGCGGGCCGAGTCATCGGACCACTCCGAGAGCACAGGCGGCCGGCTCGGGTGGTCCGGGTGGCGTGGGTGGCGTGGGCGGAAGGTCGACGCGGCGGGGCTGCTCGCCGTCTGCGCCGTGCTGTCGCAGGTCGTCTACCCGTGGCGCTACAACGACGTCGTGCAGGGGCGGGTCGTCGGCGGGCTGCTGCTGGTCGCGCGCAACGCCGTGCTCGTCACCGCGGCCTGGTACGCGCTTCGGGCCGCGGCGCGGGAATCGTCCGGCGACGGACAGTCGTCCGGCGACGGACCGCCGGCACAGTCGCCGCCGACACCACTGCCGCCGACACCACCACCAGGGCAGCGCCGAGCAGCGGGTCGGCCCGGCCGAGCAGTCGCCAGGTGGCGGCGAGCGGCGACAGCGTCGCGAGGCACAGCCAAACCGACGTGACGGCGATCAGCCCGACGGCCGCGCGGGTCTGCCGTCCGGGCGGGGATGGGGCGAGTGCGACCAGCGCGGCCAGGAACGGCACGCTCAGAGCGAGATACCACGGGTAGACCACGGGGGAGCCGAGCACCAGGGCCATCCCCCCGAAACCCACGACAACCAGGTCGTCCCGGCGGCCGGGCTCCGGCCCGGTCGGCCTGACGGCGTCGGGCGTGAGCGGCCGGGTGGCCTGTGCCGCCGGTCGCGCCGTCGCTCGCGCCGGCCAGGTCCGCAGCGCGAGCCAGGCTACGGTCAGGCCGACAACGGCCAGCACGAGGGCGCGGGTGGCGCCGAGCACGGCGTCGGAGTCTCCGGGCCACTCGAGGCCGACGATCCGCGGCGCCAGGTCGACGAGGGTCGCGAAGACCGAGGCGGGCGCGATGCCGGTCTCGAGCTTGCCCGAGGTGGCCAACGCGCCTATCCAGGTCGGCCCGAATCCGCCTGCGGCCATCCCGGCCAGCAGCGCCAGGGCCGCTGCCACGGTGTCCGCGGCGAGCGCCGTCCCGATCGTCGCCGCGCGCCGGCCGGGCCGCCCGGTGGCCGCGGCCGGTCCGGAGTGCCAGGCATCGCGGACGTGGACGAAGACCAGCCAGCCGGCGCCGAGGAACGCGGTGGCCTTCACGCTGCCCGCCAGACACGCGAAGGCCACTGCGGTGGCGCCGAGAGCCCAGCTGGGAGCGCGACCGGTCCCGCGGCCACGGTCGATCACCAGCGCCGCGACGAGCAGCGCTGCGGCGAGGGCGTCCAGGTGCGCGCCGCCGACCAGATGAATGATCACAAACGGGTTCGCCGCCAGCAGCGCGAGCACGATCGCCACCGTTCGACCAGAACGGCACCGACCAGAACGGCCACCCTGGTCCGCTCGGCGCGGGCCGCCGGGCAGCCTCAGGGCCAGGGCGACCAGGAGCACGGTCGAGATCAGGGCGACCACCCGCAGCGCGGCGACCGTCCCGGCCGCGCCGGTCCCGAGCAGGTCACCGAGCGCCGCGCACGCGCGTTCGACACCCACCCCCAACCCCCCGTAGGGGGCGTGTGTGTCGCGCCACCGCGGATCGACCGCGGCGATGAACAGACCCCCGCCTGCCTCCCGCGAGAGCAGGCTGTTGATGCCGTGCGTCGCCGGGTCGAGACCGTGCCGGGCGAGCTCGCCCTGGGCGGCGTAGGCGTAGACGTCCCGGCTGAACAGCGGCGGTCCCACCGCGAACGGGACGGCCCACGCGAGCGCGGCGGCGCCGGCCGCCCGCGGCGAGATCGTCCCGCGGCGCGCGCGTGCCAGCAGGAGCAGCCAGCTCAGGCAGAGCCCGATCACGGCCAGCCCGGCTGTGGCGGCAAGCACGCCCCTGGCCGTGTCCGCGGGCTGTCCGGATGGGAGAATTCCCCACCAGGACGACGGGTCGGCCACTTCAGGATCTCGCGGCCCGAGCCGAGCCTCACTGATCATGGCGAGCGCGGCGGCGATCGCGCCGGCCAGGATCAGCCGCCACGCGGGCCGGTCGCCGGCCCCTCGGTCGACGCGGCCGTGCCGCTCGGGATGGGATGGTCCCACGAGCTCGGCGGGGCCGTCCGCCCGAACGGCCGCGCCCCGACGGGCGGCCCGTGGGTCGCCCTGGGTGGTCACGGCGCCGGACGGACCGGCGGCGGAAGGTGGGGAGGTGGCGGGTGGGTCTGCTCGCGACGCCCGAACCACCGGTCGGAACCACCGTGGACGCCCCGGCCGCGTCGGGGATCCCCCGGCCGGGCGGAACCGGGCGTCGCCACGACTCACTCGCACAGACCTCCTGCCTCGCCGTGGGACCCCGTCGCCGTAACAGGCTGGTCGAGGGGGCCGTGACCCTGGGTACGGCGGTGCGGCGGCGCCCCTGGCTGCTGACCGCCGTCCTGTGCCTGATCTGCGTGTGCCTCGATGTGACCGGCCCCGACACCCCTGCCCAGGAGTATCGGGTGTGGCTGTTCGAGCACGGCGGCGCGGTGCTGTGGGACGACGGCTGGTACGGCGGCCATACGATACCGGGCTACAGCGTCCTGTTCCCCCCACTGGGCGCCCTCCTGGGTGTGCAGGCGGTGGGGGCGCTCGCGTGCGTCGCGTCGACCGTCGCCGTCACCAGGCTGTTGCGCGGGCCGGGGGTGCGCCGCGGTCAGGACCTGCCGCTGCTGTGGTTCGCGGTGGCCACCGTGGCCAATCTGGTGGTCGGCCGGATGCCCTTCGCGCTCGGGATGGCCTTCGGCGCGGTCGCGCTGGTCGGGGCACGCGAGCGCCGGGTGTGGCTGGTGTGGGCCGGGGCGGTGTTGGCCTCGCTGGCCTCGCCGTTGGCCGCCGGGTTCGTGCTCATGGTGGGGCTGGCGCTGGCGCTGACCGGGTCGCTGCCCCGCCGCGTGATCCTCGCCTTCGGCGGGGCCGGAGCCGGGATCATCGTCGCCCTCGCCTTCCCGGAGGAGGGCTACCAGCCCTTCCCGGCTGTGACCTTCCTGTCGTTGCTCGCCCTGATCGGTGGCGGGCTGCTCCTTGTTCCGAAGGAGCACCGGGCGGTCCGCAACGGGCTGTTGCTGTGGGCGGGCGCGGCGATCGTGTTCTTCTTCGTGCCCACCCAGGTCGGGGGGAACATCACCCGTCCGGCGACGCTTCTCGCCGGTCCCGCCGCCGCGGTGTTCCTGGCCACCCGGCCGCGGGCGCTCGCGCTGGTCGCCATCCCGTTGATCGGATGGCAGATCGGGCCCATCCACGGCGCGTTCGTGACTCATGGTGATCCGTCCGCCGCTCCTGGGTACTACACCGACCTGCTGGGCTACCTTGACAACGGCGGGCCGGTACCGGCCGGGCGGGTCGAGATCCCCTTCACCCAGGCGCACTGGGAGGCCCGGTACGTCGCCCCGAAGCTGCCCATGGCCCGGGGCTGGCTTCGCCAGCTCGACAGCAAGTACAACGCCCTGTTCTACGACGGGACGCTCACCGCCGAGACCTACCACGAGTGGCTGCTGGCCCGCGGCGTCACGTATGTCGCGCTGCCCAACGTCGACCTCGACCCGTCCGCGGTCGCCGAGGCCAAGCTGCTCCGGTCCGGCCTGCCCTACCTGGAGCTGGCCTGGCAGAACGCCGACTGGAAGGTCTGGCTGGTCCGGGATTCGTCCGGCCTCGTGCGGGGCCCGGCGACCCTCACCGAGCTGGGCGTCAGCTCTGTCGCGGTGTCGTTCGCCAGCCCGGGGGTCGCCACGGTCCTGGTGCACTACACGCCGTACTGGCAACTGACTGAGGGTGACGCCTGCGTGTTCCGGGCCGCGGGGGGCTGGACGGGCATCCTCACCCAGTCGGCCGGCGCCGTGCGCCTGTCCGCCCGGCTCTCCGTGGACGGCCTGACCCGGGCCAGCGCCCTTGACTGCCCGGCCGACCACCGCCTGCACTGACGCAGCGGGTCCAGCCAGGCGAGCGGTCAGCCGGGTGGGCGGTCGGGTGGGCGGTCAGTCGGGTGGGCGCGGTGTCATCCGCACGATGCGCAGGCCGGCTGTGGCCAGCACCTGGGGCATGTTGCGCACCACGTCGCGGTCGCGGTCCTGGTCCGCCGGGGAGAGCTGCTCCCAGTCGACGAGGGACGGGTGACGCGGATCGGAGCCGCCCCGCTCCACCGGCCCGTACCGCACCCCGCGGCTCTCCCGCTCGCGCCGCCAGCGGGCATGCTCCGCCTGGGCCAGCTCCTCCAGCTCCTCCGGCGTGAAGACGAACTCCGGGTCGTGCTCCCCGGCCGGCATCAGCATCCAGTTCCGCCGGCGCAGGACGTCGCTGTACCCGATCGCCTGCGCCAGGTTGGCGGCCCGCAGATCGTCGTCCAGCTCGTCCCAGGGGCGCAGGCTCCGCCGCGAACGCAGGACCGCGCCGCCGGTCATCTCCTTGAACAGGTACTTCTCGTGGATGATCCGCGCGAAGCGCTCGATGAGGTCGTTCGCCCCGGGATCGAGGGGCAGCGCCTCGTCGTTGACCGCGAAGAACCGCAACCCGCCCTGGACGTCGTCCAGCAGCGCACCGCCGCCACGCCGCCCCGGGCCGGGCGGCGGCGGGACGGGCGCGTCCGGGTCGTCGTCGGGGCCGTCCGGGTCGGGCGCCTCGCGCGGGCCGAAGACGTCCTCGAAGCTGCGCTGCCGGCCGGTGCGCACGACGACCCGGGTGCCATGCTCGCCGAGGCTGGCGGCGCCCAGCGTGCGCGCCACCTCCAGCCCGCGCAGCAGCGCCTCCTCCTCGTCGCCGTGGCAGACGTAGACGAACTCCGGCGGGACGGTCCGGGTGCCCTCGACCGGGTCGTCGAGCTCGAGGACCGCCACGGGCAGCTCCCCGGACGGACTGTCGTTGGCCAACAGCTCGACCCGGGCCAGCGCCGGCTCCCGCGAGCGCATGGCCGCGGCCTCGACGGTCGCGTTCCGCCCCGACAGGACGATCCGCAGCGGTGGCGAGCCGGGCGAGCTGTAGTCGCGCCAGCGCCGCGCCAGCTCCATCACCACGGCCTGGCCCAGGTCGGACATCCCGAGAACGACGACCGGCGCCGGGCGCGCCCGCAGGTCGGGAAACTCGTCCGGCCGGGCCCAGGCAGGCGCGTTGCCGTTCAGCATGGCGTGCGCGCCGAGCACCTCCACCGCGAAGAAGTCGAGGCGGAAGCCAGGGTCGTTCTCCAGGCCGATGCGGCGGGCCCGCAGGTGCGGCAGCAACGAGAGGTCGCCCACCTGGGCCAGGCAGCGCAGCGGATGGTCCAGCCGGGCGGAGGAGATCCGGCGGCTGCCGGCCCGGCTGGTCCGCACGACGCCACGGGCGGTGAGCGCGACGGCGAGGTTGGAGGCGGTGTCGTCCAGGCAGCTGTAGACGACGTCGGCCCGCATGATCCCCGCGCTGGCCAGGACGAGCCGCTCCACCGGGTCACCGATGACCCGCAGCAGGTTCGGGGGCCGCTCCGCGTCGGGATACTCCCGCTCGGCGTCCTCGGCGACGAGCACGACCCGGCTGTTCCCGACGAGCTTGTCCACGAGCGCGGAGGCGGTCGGCCCGGTGCCGCAGACGATGACGTGCCGGTGCGCGTGCCGGGCGCGGAACCGTTCGAACCGGTGCGCGAACAGGGTGCTGGCGGCGTCGGCGACACCGACGGCCGTCGCCAGCGGGGCGAGGAAACGGGCGATCTCCAGCGCCGGGGGGAACTGCCCGCCGTTCTCGAACATCGTGCCGTCGGCGAGGAAGAGCGTCGAGGCGAAGAAGATCACGTTCGCCCAGGTGAACGTCTCGGGCTCCGCGGAGAAGTGCTGGTACGAGCCGATGAGGCTCAGCACGAGGGCGATCAGCCCGAGCACGAGGAACGTGCCGAGCAGGTGGCGGCGCAGCCATCGGCCGATCCGCCCCATCCGGCCGAACAGCAGCGTCGCGTAGAGCCGCGCCGCCCGCGCCACCACCCCCCCCAGCAGGTGGCGCGGGTCCAGTACCCGGGCGAGCCGGCCTAACCGGCCCGGTCTGCCGAACGGACCGGGAGGACCCGGACCGCCCGACGGACCTCGGGAACCGCCGGCGGTCACTCCGGGCGGTGAGCCGTCATCGCGCCGACGGCTCCGAGACCAGGTCTGCGACGACGATGGTCGTGTCGTCGCGGGCGCCGGCCAGCAGCGCCGCCTCGACCAGGGCGTCCGCGGCCCGCTCCGGTGGTTCCGGGCCGAGCTCGGTCATCAGCCCCAGCAGCTGCTCCGGGGTCATCACCTTCGTGATGCCGTCACTGGCGAGGATCACCCGGTCACCGGCCCGCACCGCCTCGCGCAGGATGTCGGCCTCGATCCGGTCGGCCAGGCCGATGGCGTTGAGCAGCGGGCCGTTCTTGATGGCGTGCGGCGTCGTGACCTGGCGCGGTCGGCCCTTCTGCGGCTGCAGCCAGACGGAGCTGTCGCCGACGTGGGCGATGAACAGCGTCTCGCCCGTCGACTGCTGGCGGCCGAGGATGACCACGTCGAGGGTGCAGGCCATACCTCGCCAGGACGGCTCCTGCCGGGGCTTCTCCCGCACGACCTGGTTCGCCCGGGCGACCGCCTGGCGCAGCCCGTCGGCCGGGTCCTCGGCGTACTGGGGACGGAACCCGGCCACCGTCGTGACCGTCAGCGTCGAGGCGATCTGGCCGGCGGCCTCCCCGCCCACGCCGTCGGCGACGGCGAGCAGGCCGTCGGACACGACGTAGGCGTCCTCGTTGGGGCCGCCGCGCTTGCCGCGCCGGGTGCGGCCGGCCGCGGCCAGCCGCAGGGCGGGAGCCGTGGTCTGGGCCGGCTCGGCCGCGACCAGGCCGGGCGCGGAGGGGTCGGGGGTGGGCACGGTCGGCGCGGTCATCGCAGGTGAGGCCGCCGCGGGCGGCGCGCCCCAGACCGTCTCGCCACCCACCGGGGCCGCCCCGTACCCGTCGGCGCCGGGCCCGGTCGGCGCGGTCGAGCCGATCCGCATCGTCTCGCCGGCCGTCGGGTCGGGGTAGGAGGCCGGTCCGGAGTACCCCGACGACCCCTGGTGCGGGAAGCCACCGGCGAGCGGGTCGTGGTCGTCGACCGCGAGCCGGTAGGCGGCGTCGTCCGTCTCGCCATGGTGCGGGCGCCCGCTGGGGGGCGGAGTCCACCCGGTGGCGTCCGGGTCTCGGCTGTCGTTCATGTAGGTGTCCCTGCCGCCTGAGTCGAGTCCACTCACGTCGATACCCCCCGTGCCGTGGGCACCGGCGTGGGGCCCGCCGGGCTGTGCGGCTCCGGCGAAGTACGCCCCCGCATGGGACGGATCCGCCGGCGCCGCGCCGGTATCGGCGCGTGACGTGTACGCGCCACCGATATTGTGACCTCCGGTCCCGCCGCTTTCCGTAGCGGACGCGACCGTGTCGGTGTCATTCGCTGTACTTCCCGCCGTGCCGGGAGGCCCGTGGCCGGGATCGCGCAGACTGTCGATGCGGGTGGCGTCGGCGTCGCCCCACCCGCTGTCGTCCCAGGCGGAACCGTCACTCCAGGCGGAGCCGGTGTCCGGGCCAGGATCGGCCGCGCTGCCGGTGCCGCGACTCGTGCCGTCCGCGGCCTGCGCCACCTCCACCGCGGCGGGAGCGCTCGCGGGCGCGGTGAAGCCGGGCACGACGCCGTCCGGTGACTGCGGGTCCGGCGCGCGCGTGTCCGGCGCGGCCGGAGCCGACGGCTCCGGGGCGTCGCGCAGCGGGATGCTGCCGGGCCGCGAGCGTCTCGTCTCCAGCGAGCGCTTGCGCCCGGATCCGTAGCCGGTGCGTGGTGCGCGACTGGACAGGACGACGAAAACCACCGCGCCCACCAGAAGCACCACGATGAGCATGATCGGTACCAGTGAGCTACCCATGGCCTCCGTCCCCGCCACGACAACCCGATCACGCTATAGGACGTGTCGGCAGCCGTCTCCATACATAACCAAAGGCAACAACTCGGCGAAGACCGGGCCGGTGTCAGGACTGCGACAGAAAGCTGCTGATTCCACCGGTGCCGCGTCAGGGGCCTGCCGGTCACCGGCAGCAGGTGTCGGGTTCCCGTCCGTATCACCCAAAGGTCAGTATCGCCGGAAGTGCGGCGTCACCGGAAGGGCCTGTCGATCCCGAAAACGGGTCGGGATGTGGCGCCGAGCGGGCGCGGCGGATGAGGTCGCGTCGGCGGGCGGGTACGGGGAGGTCGCCTGGCGCGCGGCGGATCAGGTCGCGTCGGCGCGCGGGCGGGCGAGGGTGAAGGTGTCGAAGGGCACGGGCACGGCGTCCGCCGAGTCGTAGACGGTGACCTGGATGCGGGTCGTCCCGCCCGGCTCGCCCGGATCGACCGTGAGCGCGGCGAACGCGTACGGATGCTCGGGGAAGCGGGCCGCCAGCCACGGGGCCGGCTCGACCGCACGGATCGAGGAGCGTTGCCGCTGCCCGGGCTCCCGTTCCCGCACCCCGACGACCACCCGGCAGGCCGGCGGGTCGAACAGCTGCCCGGCCGACGGCGTGGACGAGCCGCCGGTGCCGATCAGCATGTGCACCGTCCCGGCGGACGTGTCGAGCGTGGCAGTACCGCCCCCGCCGCCCCCCGCGACGGACACCGAGCCCGGGACCGGCCGCGGGGTCAGCGTCGCGCTGCCGTCCACAACCCCCCGTAGCGGGTGTGTGCGCTCGTAGTGGTGTTCGTGCCCGGAGATCACCAGGTCGACGCCGTACTGGTCGAACAACGGCAGCCAGGCCTCGCGCAGGCCGAGGTCCGCGCCGTTGTGGAACTCCGCTGTGGAGACTGCTGCCTGGTGCAGGACCACGATGATCCAGTCGACCGCCTGGTCCGCCCGGGCCTCGGCCAACTGCCGCTCGAGCCAGGCGGTCTGCCGACCCGAGCTGTAGCCGTGCAGGTAGACGCGGCCGGCGTCCTGGTAGCAGACGTCGTCGCCGCTGAGCACGACGAACCGTACGCCACCCACTGTGAAGGCGTACCAGAGGCCGGCCAGGTACGGCTCCTCGCCGTTGTCCGGCGGCTGGAAGTAGGTCTGGTAGGCGGCGAGGCCCAGCGCTCCGTTTCCCCGCTCGGTCTCGTGATTGCCGACACTCGGCATCCACGGGCGGCGCGCGGCCGAGGTGCTGATCATCGCGAACCAGTCCGCCCAGGCCCGCGGCGGGACGTCGCTGACGTTCGAATAGGCCAGATCGCCGTCGACCAGGGTGAACAGCGGGTCCACCCGCTCGACGCCGGCGACGAGCGCGCTGGAGGCCGGCGTGCCGAACGGGTTGTCGGACGCGTCGGTGCCGTGATCGCCGAAGCAGGCGAAGGTGAAGGCGGCCCGGCCGCGGGGGGCCGTCCGGAACGACGCCCGGCCCACCTCGCGGACGACCCCGGCCGCCGTGGTCTGGTACGTGATCTCGTAGGTGTACTCGGTGTCCGGCGCCAGCTCGTCCAGCAGCGCGTGGTGCGCGTAGATCTCCCACCCGGTAACCGCGTCCGTGTACGACCTGGTGCCGGCCCCGACCTCGCGGACTGCCTCGGCGGTGCCCGTGACCACCCGGGCCAGCGGCCGGACGACGGGCTCCCTGGTGATCCAGGAGACCACCATCGACGTCGCCGGATCCGCGCCGAAGGCGAGGTGCACCCCGTGCTCGGCGTGCGACGGCCCTCCGCCGGGCCGCGGCGGGGCGTCGCGTGGTGCGGCGTCTAGTGGTGCGGCGTCTCGTGGTGCGGAGGCCGGCGACTCGGAGGATCGTGACCGGGAACGTCGTGGACCGCGAAGGCTGTGAGGCATGACTTCCGGTGGCTACGGCTGGCTACGGGGCTGGCTGCGAATGGCTACGGCTGGTTGCTGATGGCCGCTCACGCCGAAGGGCGGCTGCGCTGGCGCGCAACCGCCCTTCGGATGGGTCTGGCCCGGGTGGGCGACGGCCCGCTCCAAGGCGGAACCGGCCGTCACCTCACGCGCTGGGCGTCCTGCGGCCCGATGTCACTCGCTGGACTTGGCGAGGTCGATCGGTGGGGAGTCCGGCACCGAGTTCGGCTTCGGCTCGCCGCGGAAGACGAACTTCGCCTCCTCGCCCTCACCCTCGACGTCGCCGACCACGATCTCGCCGGGACGCAGCGTCCCGTACAGGATCTTCTCGGACAGGATGTCCTCGATCTCCCGCTGGATCGTCCGGCGCAGTGGCCGGGCGCCGAGTACCGGGTCGTAGCCACGCTTGGCGAGCAGCGCCTTGGCGGCCGGCGTGAGCTCCAGCGCCATGTCCTTGTTCTTCAGCTGGCTGTCGACCCGGGCGAGCATGAGATCCACGATCTGGATGATCTCGTTCTCGGAGAGCTGGTGGAAGACGATGATGTCGTCGATCCGGTTGAGGAACTCAGGCCGGAAGTGCTGCTTGAGCTCGTCCTGGACCTTCGCCTTCATCCGCTCGTAGTCGACCGCGCCCTGGCCGGTGGCGAACCCGATGCCGGGGCCCTTGGAGATGTCCCGGGTGCCCAGGTTCGACGTCATGATCAGGACGGTGTTCTTGAAGTCGACCAGCCGGCCCTGGGAGTCGGTCAGGCGACCGTCCTCCAGGATCTGCAGGAGCGTGTTGAAGACGTCCGGGTGGGCCTTCTCGACCTCGTCGAAGAGGACCACGGAGAACGGCTTGCGCCGCACCCGCTCGGTGAGCTGGCCGCCCTCCTCGTACCCGACGTAGCCGGGCGGGGAGCCCACCAGCCGCGAGACAGTGTGCTTCTCCATGTACTCGGACATGTCGAGCTGGATGAGCGAGTCCTCGTCGCCGAAGAGGAACTCCGCCAGCGTCTTCGACAGCTCCGTCTTACCGACACCGGACGGGCCGGCGAAGATGAACGAGCCGCCGGGGCGCTTCGGGTCCTTCAGGCCGGCGCGGGTGCGCCGGATCGCCTGGGAGACGGCCTTGATGGCCTGCTCCTGGCCGATGACCCGGCGGTGGAGCTCGTCCTCCATGCGGAGCAGACGCGCGGTCTCCTCCTCGGTGAGCTTGAAGACCGGGATGCCGGTCCAGATCGCGAGGACCTCCGCGATCTCCTCGTCGCCGACCTCGGCGACGACGTCCATGTCGCCGGCCTTCCACTCCTTCTCCCGCTTGGCCTTCTCGGCCAGCAGGGTCTTCTCCTTGTCGCGCAGCGACGCGGCCTTCTCGAAGTCCTGCGCGTCGATCGCGGACTCCTTGTCCCGGCGGACGTTCGCGATGCGCTCGTCGAACTCCCGCAGGTCCGGCGGAGCGGTCATCCGGCGGATGCGCATCCGGGAGCCGGCCTCGTCGATCAGGTCGATGGCCTTGTCCGGCAGGAACCGGTCGGAGATGTAGCGGTCGGCCAGGGAGGCCGCGGCCACCAGGGCGGCGTCGGTGATCGAGACGCGGTGGTGCGCCTCGTACCGGTCGCGCAGACCCTTGAGGATCTCGATGGTGTGCGCCACCGACGGCTCCGCGACCTGGATCGGCTGGAACCGCCGCTCGAGAGCGGCGTCCTTCTCCAGGTGCTTGCGGTACTCGTCCAGCGTGGTCGCGCCGATCGTCTGCAGCTCCCCGCGCGCCAGCATCGGCTTGAGGATGGAGGCGGCGTCGATCGCGCCCTCGGCGGCACCCGCACCGACGAGCGTGTGGAGCTCGTCGATGAACAGGATGATGTCGCCGCGGGTGCGGATCTCCTTGAGGACCTTCTTCAGTCGCTCCTCGAAGTCACCGCGGTAGCGGGACCCGGCGACGAGCGCGCCGAGGTCGAGGGTGTAGAGCTGCTTGTCCTTCAGGGTCTCGGGGACCTCGCCCTTGACGATCGCCTGCGCGAGCCCCTCGACGACGGCGGTCTTGCCGACGCCGGGCTCGCCGATCAGGACGGGGTTGTTCTTCGTCCGGCGCGACAGCACCTGCATGACGCGCTCGATCTCCTTCTCGCGCCCGATGACCGGGTCGAGCTTGGACTCACGAGCGGCCGCGGTGAGGTTGCGGCCGAACTGGTCGAGGACCAGCGAGGTCGACGGCGTTCCCTCGGCCGGGGCGCCGGCGGTCGCCGGGTCGCCCTTGCCCTGGTAGCCGGACAGGAGCTGGATGACCTGCTGACGGACCCGGTTGAGGTCCGCGCCGAGCTTGACCAGCACCTGGGCGGCGACGCCCTCGCCCTCGCGGATCAGGCCGAGCAGGATGTGCTCGGTGCCGATGTAGTTGTGGCCGAGCTGGAGAGCCTCACGCAGGGACAGCTCGAGGACCTTCTTGGCCCGGGGCGTGAACGGGATGTGCCCGCTCGGCGCCTGCTGACCCTGCCCGATGATCTCCTCGACCTGCGACCGCACACCCTCGAGCGAGATCCCGAGCGACTCGAGGGCCTTAGCGGCGACGCCCTCGCCCTCGTGGATCAGGCCGAGCAGGATGTGCTCGGTCCCGATGTAGTTGTGGTTGAGCATCCTGGCCTCTTCTTGGGCCAGGACGACGACCCGACGTGCCCGGTCGGTGAACCTCTCGAACATGTGCGCTCCTTCGAGCTGCGACCGACCACACGACAGCCGGTATCCGCATGCTAGCTCCGCCGAGGCATGTCCTCACGCATCGAACAGAAACCTACCCGCCGGAACCGTCCCCCTCGTCGGGGACGGCGTCGCGGCCGGATTGCCGGCCGACCAGCGGAGACGTTCATCGCAACCGTGGCCGACCAGGCATGATTCCGTCACGTGGTTCCGCCAAGAGCGGAACGACATGGTGACCCCGACAGTTCGTGGCCGGGGCTCGACGGGCAGATGATCAGAACTTGTAACCGGAGCCGCGATGCTCCGGGAACGGTGGCGGGAACGGGTGTCTGGGGCCCTGGCCACCGGCTGGACCCGAATCCAGCACTACCGACGGTAACCGATACTCAGGTGGCCCTTCGGTGTGATTCAGGCCACGTTGAGATCACGTCTGACCAGGTCGGGTGCGCCCAGGCCCAGATCCGACCAGAGCGCATCCCACCGGAGCGCGCCCGGTCAGACCACGTCCGGCCAGACCACGCCCGGCCTCGTTCGAGCCTGCCCCGTGGATGTCGGCTCACACCGCCAGACCGCCGGGACCCTGGGTGTCGATCCACTCCCGGAGCCGGTTCTCGCGCTCCTCGGCGGCCACGAACGGACACGCCGTGCAGAACTCGGCGGTGACCCGGTGCGCCAGGCAGCACGAGCCGCGCCGCATGCCCGTGTACGGCCGGCCGCGATGGACGAACTGCTGCCAGGTCGGTCTCGCCCGCAGCGGCGGTGACGCGCTCGCGAAGAAGGCGTCCGCCTCCAGGCGGCCGGCGTGGGGATCACCACTCACCCGTTCGGTGAGAAGAAAGGCACGGCCGCACTGCGCGGCGACGGCGCCCCACAGCGCCGCGTGGCCGAGACGGGCCCGCGGGCGCAGGTCGGCGAGCACGGGCTCGAGGTGGCCGACGATCTGGCTCACCAGCCGCGCGCGCAGCGTCTCGACGTCGGCCACGGCCTCCACGACCTCGATCGGGTCGTCCGCTGTGATGCCCTCGGGGTAGCCGACGCTGTCCGGGTAACTGGCGCTGTCCGGGGGGCCGACGCTGTCCGGGTAGCGGTCGTAGGTGCCGGCCGGGAGCACCTGTTCGGTGACGGGGCCGCCGGCCTGGGTGATCAGTTCTGATGCGATCCGCGCCGGCACCGGCGCCGTCAGGACGGGATCCGAGTGCATGATCGTCATCCGCCGCGTTCGGAACGCGGTGGCGTCGAACCAGCCGCCTTCGCGACAGCGCACCGAGATCCCGGCCGGGTCGAGGTCGGGGACCCGGCGGGTGAGGACGAACGCGGTGACGGCCGGCCCGACGATGGTCGCCGCATACCAGGCGGTGAGGTAGCTGACGGCGACCTCGGCGCTGGCCTGGTGATGATCGCGGATGACGCCGAGCGCCGCGTCCAGCCCCGCGGGGCTGCGCAGGTCGGTGGCGTCGATCCAGCCGTCGGCCGGCTCGGGCGACCCGGCGATCGCGTGGCGGTGGTCGAGGGCCGGGGCCACCGCTCGCAGGGTGGAGCCGAAACCCGCCAGGCCGACGGGCCGGGTCGCGCAGTTCTGGGCCGGAATCATCTGCGTGGTCCGGCAGTCGATCGCGCCGCCACCGTCCCGCTGGGCGGGTGGGCCGGGCACGGCGTCGGGGACAGGGTCCTCGTCGGGAGGACTGCCACCGGGAAGGCCGCGGCTGGCCCTGGGTGCGACCGGGGAGGCGTTGCGGAAGACATGGTGTTAGGTAAGCCTAACTTGACCGTCTCCGTCAACTCGGCGTCGCCCACCCGCCGCCGCGCCGAGAACATCGCGGCTGGTCCCGGGCTCGCCGGTCGGCAAGATGGATTCGTCACAGTCCGCCGAAGGTTTGGCGCGCGTGATGTCCGGGTTCACCCGGAAACGTCCACTACCCAGCCGCGTCCGCCCTGGTGGACCCGGCCCGACCGCCGACGGCTCGGCGGACGGGCCCGCCGGGTGCCACCTTCTATCTTCTTTGCCTGCCCCGCGCGCAGGACCACTGAACCGACCGCGGACGGATTCGCCGTGGCCGACCTACGCGACTGGGCAACTCGGCGACCTGTGACCGATCTGACCTGTGACCCAACTGACCTGTGACGCGCCTGACCCGAGACTGACCCGACCCAGGGCCATGTCCACGAGATCAGCAAGTGAGGTTGACCTTATACCCCGCGCCCTCGGCGGTCCGGCATCACAGTGGGAGGCCGGGGTGGCGCCGACGCGACCTGCGCCACGGTTCCCTGATCCGGAGTTGGCCGAGTCAGCCGGCGCGGCCGGGGCGGGGGCGGTCGGGACGCACCCGGGGCATGGCGACGGTGGGTGGCAGCCCCGGCGGCAGGGGAGCGGCCATCGAGACCGGGCCGACGGAGTCCGGGCTGGTGGCGACGCTCGCCCCGGGGGCGACGGAGGCGCCGGCTATGACCGGCGCGCTGGGCGCACCCGCGACCGGCCCGGCTGGTAGGCCTGCCACCGGCCCTCCGGGCCGACCCGCGACCGGGCTGGTGGAGACGCTCGCGGCCGGGCCGGCGGCGAGCGTCGCGCGCGGAGCGGTCTCGCTCCGGGCGAGAGGAACCCGACTCAGGGCCACCTCGGCGTCGGGGCCGAGGGCCGGGCGCGGACCGCCTCCCGCCCCGAGACCTACCGTGAGGCCTGCAGCGGGACCTGCCATGGGACCTGCCGCCGGACCTGCCGTGGGGCTCGTGCCCGGCGGCCGTCCACCCGCGGGGCGGTGATCCACCCGAGGCGCCGGCTCCAGCTCCCGGGGACCGGGCTGCCGCTCGGCCTCGGCCATCCGGCGCGCGATCCGGACGGCCAGCGTGGAGAAGTCGCGGTAGGCGCGCTGTGTGGTCTGCAGGTGGCTTCCGACGATGCCGTCCGACGGGCGCAGCGCGAAGACCGGCCGCCGGGCGAGCTGCGCGAGCGGCATGAGGCTGCGGTAGTGCTGCACCTGGGCCAGGCAGTGCTGATCGACGGCGATGTCGACCGGCACCCGGGGAGCGACGCCGAGGACCTCCTGGGCGTAGACCGTCGGCATGCGGGAGATCCAGCGGCTGTGCGCGCGCGACGGCCGGTCGGAGCGCCCGTGCGGCGTCAGCATGACGTAACCGAGGGGGCGCATACCGCCACCTGGCAGGCCTGTGACGTCACGCGGGGCCCGGGCCAGCCGGTCGGCCCAGCCGTCGCGCCACGCCCGCAGGGCCGGGCCGAGGTTACGCAGGCCCTGCATGCTGAACAGGTCCGGGGCGAGCGGGACGACGACATGGTCGCTGGCCACCAGGGCGGCCCGGTTGATCACGCCGAGATTCGGGCCGACGTCGATCACCACGATCTCGACGTCGTGCAGGTCGGCCACCGCGCGCACCAGCCGGCCCAGCGCGCTCATGACGCGGAAGGCCCGGGGGTTGCCGGGCCCCTCGAGGCAACGTGGCCAGGCCTGCGAGAGCTCGTCCTCGAAGCCGGAGAGCTCCAGGTCGCCGGGGAGCAGGACGAGGTTGTCGCCGACCAGCTGGCCGGGCGCGGGCGCGATGTCGCCGGTGCCCTCGATCAGCGGGCGCAGCATCCCGTGGATGGTTCGCGCCGGTGCGGCGGACCGCCGGGCCTCGGGGTGCCACAGGCGTTCGAGCGTGTCCTCGTCCAGGAAGGAGGCGGTCAGGTTCGCCTGTGGGTCGAGATCAGCCGCGAGGACGCGCCGGCCGAGGTCGGCGTACATGTTCGCCAGGTGGTAGACGAGGGACGTCTTGCCCACGCCGCCCTTGTTGTTGAAGAACGCGACCACTGCGGCGGACATGCGCCTCCCCGTCGTCGACCGGAGGATCCCGCGGCCCCGGTCGTTCATAGTGGCACGGACGAGACATTCTTCCCGCAGTCGGCGCGCTCGCGGTGCCGATTCGGCAAGTCCGCGGGACGAGACGGCGCGGCCACCGAGACTTGGCAGCCATGACGACCTCACCGCGAGTGCTCTACCACGTCGTGTGCGCGGCGCTGCCCGCGCTGGCCGCCGCGGACTTCGCCACCGAGGCCCGCCGGGACGGCTGGGACGTGTGCGTCGTGACGACGCCGCGGGCCGCCGCCTGGCTGGACCTGCCTGCCCTCGCCGCGGCCACGGGACATCCCGTGCGCACCGACTACAAGTTTCCGGGCCAGCCCGACGTCCTCCCGCCGCCGGCCGCCTTCGTGGTGGTCCCGGCGACCTTCAACACGATCAACAAGTGGGCGGCCGGCATCGCGGACACCCTCGTGCTGGGGCTGCTCACCGAGGCGCTCGGCCTCGGTCTCCCGGTCGTCGCGGCGCCCTGCCTGGCGGAGCCGCAGGCGGCCCATCCGGCCTTCGCGGCGTCGTGCCGCACGCTGCGCGGCGCCGGCGTGCGGCTGCTCGACCGCTGGACGGCGCGCGATCCCGGCCTGGCCGCCGGCGGCTGGGAGACGGCCGACACCCGCCGGGTGCTCGCCGAGCTCCGGTCCGCCGCGGGCTGACGCCAGCCGTCAGCGGTCGTCGAAGAGGGCCCTGTGGACGGTTTTCGCCAGGGCCTCCTGGCCGGCCCGGGTCGGATGGGCGCTGAGACTCCGGCTCGCGCCGAAAAGGCCGATCGGATTCACCCAGGAGTCCTTGGTGCACATTTCATGCCCGCGCAGGGACCGATCGGTCGATACGTACTCGACACCGGCGTCGGACGCCGCTCTGCGGATAGTCCGGTTGAGCGCGTTGTTCAGGCTGGCGAGCTGGCGGCGCTCACTCTTGTCGAGCCATCGGCAGGTGTTGTCGCTCTGGGACCGCGGAACGACGGTGGGATACCCGACGACCACGATCCGGGAGTGCGGCGCCGCGGCCTTCACCTCTTTGTAGGTGGCGACCAGGACGTCGGGAAGCACGTCCTCGACGTAGTCCCGCCGGCGGCGGTCGTCGCCGTCCCAGAAGCACTTCCATGCGACACAGCTGAACATGACCTGGCTGAACCCGGCGTCGTTGCCGCCGATGGTCAGCGTCACCACGTCCGGTGGGGTCGGCAGGGCGCGCAGCTGTTCGAGCTGGGGCGGAGAGCCCCGCTGAGGCTTGGTCATGGCCTCTGTCGTCGCGCCCCCGCACGCCGCGTGCAGGACGTTGGTGGCCGGCGGGTCGAGGGTGGCGAGCAGCCGTGGCCACGCCCCGGCGCTGCGGCGGCAGCTCGCGAAGGCCGCTTCGAACGGGGGCGTTCCCTCACCGGAGGAGTACGAGTCGCCCAGCGCGGCCACGGTCAGCGTTCCCGGGGCCGCGGTCGCCGCCCCGGCCGTCCCCATCGGTGTCCCGAGGAGAACGAACAGTGCGGCCGAGACGAACAGTACCGTCCAGGTGAACGGCGCTGTTCGGTTGAACGTCGCTGTTCGGTTGAACAGTGCCGTCCGGCCGTGCCGGCCGTGCGGGCCGTGCGGGCCGTGCGGGCCGCCGAATCGTGAGGTCGCCCCCGTGCTGTGCCGCATGAGGGAAAGGCTAACCCGGGCACGCCGGTGCCGGACGGTTTCCTGCCCGGAACGGGGATGTAGCTGGCGGCGCGTCACCGGATTACCGCGGAGTCCGGCTGTTCCGTCCGGCGGCGCCCGGATGGTTGTCGGAAATCCGATAGAGACGGCGCGGACCGGGTCTTCCCGGACTTCGCCTCAGCGCGGTTCGGTGTTCTTCTCGAAGACAAGCCGCAGCCCGATCAGGGTCAGGTGCGGCTCGTGATTGTCGAGGGTCTCGCTCTCCTTGATCACCAGCGGGGCCAGGCCGCCGGTGGCGATCGTGGTGGCCGGTGTGCCCAGCTCGGCCCGGATGCGGCGGACCAGCGCGTCCACCTGGCCGACGACGCCGTAGATCATCCCGGACTGCAGTGCCTCGACGGTGCTCTTGCCGATCACCGAACGGGGGGTGGTCAGCTCGACGTTGCGCAGCTGCGCGGCACGGGAGGCCAACGCGTCCAGCGCGACCTCGATGCCCGGCGCGAACGCCCCGCCGAGGAACTCGCCCCGCGCGGACACCACGTCGATGTTCGTGGCCGTGCCGAAGTCGACCACGATCGCCGGGCCGCCGTAGAGGTGGTGGGCGGCCAGCGTGTTCATGATCCGGTCGGCGCCGGCCTCCTTCGGGTTGTCGATGAGGATCGGCACCCCGGTGCGGGTGCCGGGCTCGACGACGACGGTCGGCATCGCCGGGAACGTCCGGCTGACCATCCGGCGGATCTCCCGGAGGGCGGCCGGCACGGTGGAACACACCGAGACACCGCCGATCGGGTGGTCGCCGAGGAGGCCGCGGTAGAGCCAGCCCAGCTCGTCGGCGGTCGCTCTCGGGTCGGTGCGGACCCGCCACGAGTTGGCGAGCTGATCGCCGTCGAAAACACCCAGCACGGTGTTCGTGTTGCCTACGTCGATCGTCAGCAGCATGTTTCGGCCGTCCAGGGTCTGTCCGCTCGGGGGGTGGGGTGCGCGCGGTGCGCGGGCGTCAGCGGGGAGCCGGCACCGCGAGGTCGAAGCCGAGGTCCAGCGCGGGCGCCGAGTGGGTGAGCCCGCCGACGGCGAGGAAGTCGACCCCGGTGGCGGCCACCGCGGCGGCCGCGTCGAGGGTGAGCCCGCCGCTCGCCTCCAACAGGACCCCGGCCGGCCGGGCGACGGCGACCGACGCGCGCAGCTCGTCCAGGGACATGTTGTCACAGAGGATCAGGTCGGCTCCGGCGCCGACCGCCTCGACGACCTGCTCGACGGTGTCGCACTCGACCTCGACGGGCAGGTCCGGGTACCGGGCGCGCACCGCGGTGAACGCCGCCGCCACGCCGCCGGCCGCGATCACGTGGTTGTCCTTGACCAGCGCGGCGTCGGCCAGCGACATCCGGTGGTTGCGCCCGCCGCCGCAGCGCACCGCGTACTTCTCCAACGCGCGCAGCCCGGGCAGGGTCTTGCGGGTGTCGCGGACGGCCGCGCCGGTGCCGGCGACCGCGTCGGCCCACAGCCGGGTCACACTGGCCACCCCGGAGAGGTGGCAGAGCAGGTTGAGCGCGGTCCGCTCGGCGGTGAGAAGCCCACGGACGGGACCACGCACCCGGAGCACCTCCGTGCCCGGAACGACCCGGTCCCCGTCGGCGAGCATCGGCGTCACGGTGACCGCGGCGCCGAGCAGCACCTCGAACACGGCCGCGGCGACCGGCACGCCCGCCACCACGCCGTCCGCCCGGGAGACCACGGAACCGGTACTGATCAGCGCCGCGTCCACGGTCGCCGCGGACGTCGCGTCGACCGCCCAGGCCGGCTCGCCCACCTGCGGGGCCGCCTCACCACCTGGCGGGGCTGCTTCGTCCGCCGGCCGGGGTGCCCCGCTGACCTGCGGGGACGTGGCCACGGGAAGATCCTCGGCGAGGGCCCGACCGATCACGTCGAGGACCGCCGCCGCCTCCAGCCCCGCGGACTTCAGCCCCGCGAGGACGGCGGCCGAAAGCTGGTCGGGGCCGAGCGGCGGCCCCGGCCGCCCGCCACTCACGCCGACCGCGCCTGGGACGCCGTCGACCGGCCCGACGGGGCTGACGGGGCTGACGGGGCCTGCGACCGGGCCGACGGGCCCTGCGCCGCGCGTGCCCCGTTCGACCGTTCCTCGGCCGGCGGTGCCTCGTAGGTCACGATCAGCTTCCCCTCCTGATCCAGCCTGGTCAGCACATGCCCGCGCCAGTGCTCGTCGTCGCGGGCGCCGAAGTCCTCGCGCCAGTGGCAGCCGCGGGTCTCGGTGCGCAGCTCCGCCGCCGCGACCAGCGCGGTCGCCACCGTGCGGAGGTTCGTCATCTCCCAGGCCGCCGGCCCGGCCTGCACGGTCGCCCCGCTGACCCGCAGGTCACCGAGGCCGGCGAGCATCTTGGACGTCGCCCGCAGGCTCTCGGTGCTGCGCAGGACGCCCGCCCCGTCGGTCATCACCCGGGCCAGGTCACCGCGCTCGGTCGGATCGGTCAGGCCCGATCCCCGCGCGCCCGTCGGCTCCCCGGTGGACGGCGTGCCGCCAGGTCCGTCCACCGGGCGGACCCCGGGCAGCCCGGCGATGTGCTCGGCGATCCGTGCCGCGAACACCAGCCCCTCCAGCAGGCTGTTGGACGCCAGCCGGTTCGCCCCGTGCACTCCCGTGCAGGCGACCTCCCCGCACGCGTACAGCCCGGGGACGCTCGTGCGCCCCCACACGTCGGTGCGGACCCCGCCACTGGCGTAGTGCGCCGCCGGGGCCACCGGGATCGGTGTGGTCACCGGGTCGATGCCCGCGGCCCGGCACCGGGCGGTGATGGTCGGGAACCGGCGCAGGAGCGTCTCGGTGCCCAGGTGGCGGGCATCGAGGAACAGGTGGCGCACCCCCTGCTCGGCCATCACCCGCGACATCCGCTTCGCGACGACGTCCCGGGGCGCCAGGTCGGCCAGCGGGTGGACGCCGGCCATCACCCGCCGGCCGGCCGCGTCCACCAGCAGCGCGCCCTCGCCGCGCATAGCCTCGCTGACCAGCGGCTGCTGGCCCGACTCGTGCTCAGGCAGCCACAGTGCCGTCGGATGGAACTGGACGAACTCCAGGTCGGTCACGACCGCCCCGGCACGCAGGGCGAGCGCCACCCCGTCGCCGGTGGAGACCGCCGGATTGGTCGTCGACGCGAAGATCTGCCCCATGCCACCGGTGGCCAGGACGATCGCGCGTGCCGTCACGGCGCCGACGCCGTCCCGGCTGCCCTCGCCGAGCACGTGCAGCGTGGCTCCGACCGCCCGCCCGCCTCGGTCCGTGAGCAGGTCGAGGACGAGCGCGTGCTCGAGCACCTCGATGGACGGGTCGGCGTGCACGGCGGCGATCAGGGCGCGCTCCACCTCCAGCCCGGTGGCGTCGCCACCGGCGTGCGCGATGCGATCGCGCAGGTGGCCGCCCTCGCGGGTGAGTGAGAGCGCCCCGTCGGGCTCCCGGTCGAACCGGGCGCCGAGCGCCGCGAGCTCCCGCACCCGGGCGGGACCCTCGGTGACCAGGATGTCGACCGCCACCGGGTCGCACAGGCCGACCCCGGCCACGAGGGTGTCGCGGTGGTGCTCGGCCGGGGAGTCCCCGACGCCCAGGGCCGCGGCGATGCCGCCCTGGGCCCAGCGGGTCGATCCGGCGTCCAGCAGGGCCTTGGTGACCAGCAGGACGCGGCTGTCCGGGCTCGCCGCGCGCGCGTGCAGCACGGTGGTGAGCCCGGCGATTCCGGACCCGATGACCACGATGTCGGCGTGCCTGGTCCAGCCCGGACGGGGCGCGCCGAGTCGGTGCGGAAGAACAGGCACCTCGCTACGCCCCCCCGCCCAGGCCGCGAGCGCCGGCCGGGTCCAGGACGTCGCCCCGCAGGCTGGACGGATCGCCCGGCAGCGCCGCCGCCGGATCACCGCCCTGCCCGATGATCCGGTTCTCCGCGTCGACGAACAGGACCTTCGGGACGTGCCGGCGTGCCTCGGCGTCATCCATGATCCCGTAGGAGATGATGATGACGAGGTCGCCGGGGTGGACCAGCCGGGCGGCCGCCCCGTTGATCCCGATGATTCCGCTGCCGGCCGGGCCGCTGATCGCGTAGGTCTCCAGCCGGGCGCCGTTGTTGATGTCGACGATCGTCACCTGCTCGCCGGGCAGCAGGTCGGCGGCCGCCATCAGGTCGGCGTCGATCGTCACCGAGCCCACGTAGTGCAGGTCGGCCTGGGTGACCGTCGCCCGGTGGATCTTCGAGTTGAGCATGGTCCGGAACACCGGTCAGACCTCCTTGCCCTTGCCGGCGTCGTTGCGAGCCTCGTTGTGGTCTTTGCTGCGGGCTTCGTCGTCGACGGGGCCCGGCCCGGCCCCCGTCAGGACGAGTTCGACGTTGTCGATCAGCCGGGTGTTCCCGACCCGGGCGGCGACCAGCAGCAGCGCCGGCCCGACCTCGACCGGCCCGAGATCGGACGGGTCGGCCAGCGTCAGGTAGTCGACGCCCACACCCGGCTCGGCGGCCAGCACCGACCGGGCCGCGGACAGTACGGCCGCCGCGCCCGCTCCAGCCTGCCCGGTGCCGGCGGACAGTGCCCGGGAGAGCGCCAGCGCGCTGCGCCGCTGCTCCGGCCCAAGGTAGGCGTTTCGGCTCGACAGGGCGAGACCGTCGGTGTCCCGCACCGTCGGTACTCCGACGATCTCCACCGGGAACGCCAGGTCGGCGACCATCCGGCGGATGCAGACGAGCTGCTGGGCGTCCTTGCGGCCGAAGAAGGCCACATCAGGGCGCACGAGGTGCAGCATCGTGCCGACCAGGGTGAGCATCCCGTCGAAGTGGCCCGGCCGGGACGCCCCCTCGAGGACGTCGCCGAGCGGGCCGGCACTCAGGGTGACCAGCGGTGCGGGATCATGGACCTGGGTCGGGGCGTAGACGGCGTCGACACCCTCGCGCGCGCAGAGATCGAGGTCTGCCTCGAAGGTGCGGGGGTAGCGGTCGAGATCCTCACCCGGCCCGAACTGCAGCGGGTTTACGAAGATTGTGACCACCACCTGGTCGGCCCGGCGCCGGGCCGCTCTGATCAGCTCGGCGTGCCCGCGGTGCAGGGCGCCCATCGTCATCACGACGGCGCGCACCCCCCGCGCGGGGCCGTTCCCGACGGGGGACGCGGCGGGTTCGCTCAGCAGGGCGGCGAGCTCGGCGCGGGTGCGGGCGACGGTGGGCCGGCCCGTTCGGACCGGTGATCCGGAGGCGGTGGTCCCGCCCCCCGGTCCGGCTGACGCCGATGGCGAGGTCGGTGCGGCCGGCGAGGGCAGCGAGGTCGGTGCGGTCGGCCCGGAAATCGGGCGGGCGGGCGATTGGGCAGGCATGTGAACAGGCATCTGTCCGTTCCAGTCCTCGGATGGGGTACCGGACGTCGCCGGACACTGTAACCCGCATGCAACCTCCCCCGGCCCGGTCTGTGACCGGGCCGTCTTTCGCCGCGCAAGCCTGGCCGGGACGGCATCGGGCCGGCTCGCGCCGCGGCCGGAGACCCGAGAAGACACACCGCCCCCGGCCGCTACGGCGCGACCGGGGGCGGTGACTGGACGGAATCGGTGACTGGACCTGCGCGGTCAGTCCTGGCGGTGACGGGGGAAGTCGCCCATGCCGGAGAACGGGCCGTGGCCGGCGGGTGCGGGGGGCACGGCGGGCGCGGGGGCCTGCGCCGGGAGCTGCGGCCGGCGGTCACCCGCCGGCACCGGGACGGCCGTCCCCCGGTCGTCGTCGTCGGCGGCGACGGCGGCGGGCCGGCGGCGCCACGCCCGCTCGCCGATCAGCGTCAGGACGGCGGGCATCAGGATCACCCTGATCACGGTCGCGTCCAGCAGGATCGCCGCGCCGAGCCCCACGCCGAGCTGCTTCATGCTCACCTGCGACAGGGTGGCGAAGATGCTGAACACCGCCACCATGATCACGGCCGCGCTGGTCACCACCCCCGCGCTACGCCGGACCCCGACCAGCACCGCGTCGCGCATCGGCAGGCCCGAGTCGTAGGCCTCCCGGACCCGGCTGAGCACGAACACCTGGTAGTCCATGGACAGGCCGAACAGGATCACGAAGAGCATCAGCGGCAGCCAGTTGGTGATGGCCCCGGTCGAGGTGTAGCCGAGCAGGCCGTCCGCCCAGTGATGCTGGAACACCACCACGAGCAGGCCGTACGCCGCGGCCACCGACAGCAGGTTCAGCGCGACGGCCGCCGCGGCGACGATGGCGCTGCGGAACGCGGCCAGCAGCAGCAGAAAGGCCAGGACCAGCACGAATCCGATCACCAGCGGGGTGCGCCCGTTGAGCTGGGCGTTGAAGTCGGCCGAACCGGCAGTCCACCCGGTGACGTCCGCCGACATCCCGGAGACCGGGTCGATCGTGCTGGGGATGATCTCCCCGCGCAGCGTGTCGAGCACCCGCAGCGAAGCGTCGTCGGTGCCCTCGCCGGCGATCGGGATCGAGATCTTGGCGACCTGGCCGTCCGCGCTGATCTCGGTGGTGATCGGTTCGTACATCATTCCGCTGGCCAGCGCCCGCTCGCGCAGCGCGTCGATGGCTCCCACCGCCTGCGGCGCCCGCACGTCGGCGGCCGAGACCACGACGACCGCGGCCGTCTGCTCGCCCGGGAAGGCCGCCTGGACCCGATCGTAGGTCTGCATGATCGGAAGATCGTCGGGGATGTCGTCCATGCCCGGTTCGACGGTCCGCAGCCCCAGGGCGGGCACTGCCAGCAGGATCAGCAGCCCGCCGGTGACCACCGCGACGATGCCGGGGCGGCGCAGCAGTCGTCCCGTCAGGCCGGGCCGGGTCAGATCGACGCCAGCGGTGCCGGCGACGCTCGTGGTGCTCGTGGTCTTCCTGTCCGCGCCCGGGGCGCTGGCGGCGGCGGCGCGGGCGTCGGCGCGGCGGTGCCAGGGCAGCCGCAGGAGCTCGACCCGGTCACCCAGCCAGGACAGCACCGCCGGCAGCACCGTGAGCGAGCCGAGCACCGCGATCAGCACCACGATGACCGTGCCGCCGGCGATCCCGCTGAACACGCTCAGCCCGGTCAGCAGCAGGCCCGCCATCGAGACGGCGACCGTCAGCCCGGACACCAGAACGGCGTGACCCGAAGTGTCCGCGGCGATCTCCAGCGCGCGTTGCGGGCTGTGCCCGGCGGCCCGCTCCTCGCGCTCGCGGCGGATGTAGAACAGGGCGTAGTCGACGCCGACCGCCAGGCCGATGAGCAGCATGACCGAGGTCGCGGTCTCGTCCGTGGGCAGCAGCCGGCTGGTGAAGGCGACGACACCCAGCGCCCCGACGAACGCGGTCAGCGCGAGCACGACCGGCACCAGCGCGGCGACGACCGCGCCGAAGACGGCCAGCAGAATGCCGAGGGTGAGCGGGATGGCGAGCAGCTCGGCCCGCTTGAAGTCCTTGCCGATCGTGTCGCCGAGCGCCTTGTCGGCACTCGCCTCGCCGACCTCCTCGACGAGCAGCCCCGGATGCTCGTCGGCCGCGGCCGCGACGGCGGCCAGCACCGGGTCGATCCGGTCGGTGGCGGTGTCCTCGTCACCGCGCATCTCGAAGGTCACCATGACCGAACGACGGTCGTTGGACACCAGCCCGGGGTTCGCCTCCACCCCGGGCAGCGCGATCGGCGCCCGCAGGTTGGTCACCTCACCGGTGCCGTCGAGCCGCGCGGCGACGTCCGCGAGGGCGGCCCGCAGCTCGGGGTCGGCGAGCAGCTCCTCGGGGCTGGCAGCCTGCGCCGGCCGCTGGATCAGCACGTTCTCGTTGGCGGGGGAGGTGAACCCGTGCGCGTCCAGGGTGCTCTGGGCCCGCCCGTCCTCACCGACGCTGTAGTCGTCGTCACCGAGGGTGCTGGTCCCGATCAGGCTCCCCAGCAGAGTGACGAGCACGACGCCGAGGATCCAGCCGCCGATGGCGAGGCGGCGGTGCCGCACGCTCCACCGGGCCGCGCGGGCGGCCAGGTGGGTGGCGTGCGTGGGGCTGTCGGGGGACGCGCCGGTCGGCGCGGCCCGGTGAGCATGGCGTGGGCCGCGGTCGGCCGGCCCGTCCGAGGCGCCGGACCCCGACGGGGCGGGTGAGCGGCGCGGCGTCGATGCTGTCGGAGGTCTCGTGCGCATGGAACGACGATCTCGTTCCGACCGTTCCTGGTCACTGCGGAGAGCTACCAGGTTTGAGGTGCCGAAATCCTCCGGCACCCGGTGGGGTTCGCTCGCGACCCCAGGTGGGGCTAACCCCCGGCCGGCGGGGTGGTCACGCGGTGGACAGGTAATCCTTGAACGAGATCCCGGTCAGCCGCTCGTAGGCCTCGACATAGCGGGCGCGCGTCGACTCGACGATGTCGTCGGGCAGCTCCGGTGCCGGCGGGTTGCGGTCCCACCCCGTGCTGACCAGGTAGTCGCGGATGAACTGCTTGTCATAGGACGGCTGCGTGCCGCCCGGCGTCCAGGCGTCCGCCGGCCAGAACCGGGACGAGTCCGGGGTGAGTACCTCGTCGGCGAGCCGCAGCACGCCGTCCGCGTCGTGGCCGAACTCGAACTTGGTGTCGGCGAGCAGGATCCCGCGCTCGGCGGCCAGATCACTGGCGCGCCCGAAGATCTGCAGGGTGAGCCGCTCAAGCTCGGCCGCCAGCTCCGCGCCGACCCGGCCGGCCGCGTCGTCCCGGCTGATGTTCTCGTCGTGCTCCCCGATCGGTGCCTTCGTCGACGGCGTGTAGATCGGGTTCGGCAGCCTGCTGCCATCCTCCAGGCCGGCGGGGAGCGGATGGCCGCTGACGGTGCCGGAGCTCCGGTAGTCCTTCAGGCCGCTGCCGGTCAGGTAACCGCGGGCGACGCACTCGATCTGGACCATGTCGAGCCGGCGGCACAGCATCGAGCGCCCGCGCAGCTGCTCGGCGTAGGGCGCGAGTTCCGCCGGATACTCGTCCACACTCGAACTGATCACATGGCTCGGGACGAGATCACCAAGCTGGTCGAACCACCACAGGCTGAGCCCGGTGAGCACCGCGCCCTTGTCGGGGATCTCCGTGGGCAGCACGACGTCGAAGGCCGAGATCCGGTCGCTCGCCACGAGCAGCACCGCGTCATCCCCGACCGCGAACAGCTCACGCACCTTCCCCGAGCCGAGATGCGTCAGCCCGGCGAACTCCTCATGTGTCAGCGGCATGGTCCGACCGTACCGGTAGCCTCCTGCCCGGGACGCCCGCTCAACGTGCCTCTTCGTGATGCCCCCGCTCGGTTGCCCGGCGGCGGACCCGGGCCGGGGCGACCGGCCCGGGGTCCTGGTCGGGATGCGGATGCCGGCAGCCGCCGGCAGCATGTCGCCTTGTGGCGAGCGCCGGGGGCACCGCGGGCGGTTCAACGGCCGACGGCGTCTTCCGCGCCGCGGCCCAGGCCATCCTCTTCCCGCCAACCGGTCATCCCCGGCACGCCGTCTACGGGACGGTGCTGGCCGCCGGCCTGATCGCCGCCCAGGACCCTGATCAGGACTCGGCCGCCGAGATCATCGCCGCGGTCGCCACGACAATGGTCGTCTTCTGGCTGGCACACGGCTACGCCCACGCCATCGGCCACCGCGTCCGGCACGACACCGGTGACGGCATCGGGCGCGTAGCCGATCGCCGAGCCGACGCCGACGCCGACGCCGGCGCCGGCGCCGGCGCCGGCGTCGGCGCCGGCTGGTCTGGCGCCCGGCGCGCGCTGGTCGAGAACTGGCCGATGGTCCGGGCCTCGTTCCTGCCGCTCGCCGTGCTGGCAGTCGCCCGTGCGGCCGGCGCGAGCGTCAGTGACGCGCAGGAGGCGGCACTGTGGACCTCGCTGCTGCTGCTCTGCGCGTGGGGCCTGTTCTCCGGGCGCGCGGGAGGCCTACGCCGCTGGCGACTCGCCGGCTACACCGCGGGAATCGCCCTACTCGGCATCATTCTGATCGGCCTGGAGGTCGCCATCCACTGACCGTTGCCCAGAAGTAGCCGGCAACCGGCCAGGCGTGGCCGGTATTCGGGCATCCGCGAAGGTGCGGTGTGGGGGGAGGGTGGCTGGGATCCGGGTCGGTCCGGGCTGGTCCGGACCGATTCTGGCGCTCGGCTACTCGCCTTTTCGTTTCTTTCTCGCCGTTTCGGGTGGCTTTTCCGGTGGAACCCTGCCTGAAAGAGCGAGAAGGATGCCAAAGGGCGAGCAGGCTACCGGGGTGTGCGGCGTCGACCCGTGATCTCCGATCTCCGGGCCCCCGATCCCTGATCCCGGAGGCCCGATCCCGGAGGTCCGGAGGCTGGGCCCCTGGCCCCCAGGTCCAGAGGCTGCCGGCCCCGGGTTCCGAGGCTCCCCGGCCCCCGAGCACAGAGGTCGCCGGGCCCCAGGGGTCGCCGGGATGTACGAGGCCCGGGGTCGAGACCTCCGGGGCTGCCCCCGGCCCTTCGTCTCGCCGGCGCCTGCCCGGGATCCCTACCTCTGAAACCGGAAGACAAAAATATTGGGAAATCGTATTCGTGCTTATATCTTTAGTGCGCCTGACGGTTGGCTATCGAAGAATTTTCAGCCAGATCATCGATCGAGGGCTGGATATCGGCGCACGGCTGGATTTGCTCCTGGCACCGTGGAAGTCATGAGTCGCCACGACCCCGCGCTTGCTCGGGCCCTGGCGGTCGCGTGCCGCCAGAAGGGTGCGCTCACGCGCGTACAGGCGCGTTGTGCCGGCCTTACTGACCATCGCCTACATCAGCTGGTCCAGAACGAGGACTGGCTCAATCCCGTCCAGGGCGGATATGTCGTCCCCACCTGCGACACTTATCTTGGGCGCTGTCAGGCGGCGCTGCTCGTCCTGCCGTGCGCCACCCTCTGCGGCCTGACGGCAGCGCGCCTGCACGAGTTCCCAACCCTGCCGCCGTGCTCGGACGACGAGCCGATCCACCTGCTCCTGCCACCCGGTTCCTCGCGGCGGCGGAACAAGGGCGTCGTGCTGTGGTATGACGCGATGTCCGCCGAACAGCAGGAGCAGGTGCACGGCCTGCGGGCGACGAGTGCGGCCCGCACGCTCGTCGACCTGCTGGCGTCGGGATCACGTGACACCGCGGCCAGCCTGCTCGACCATGCGGCCGAGGGCGGCCTCGTCGCGCCCGAGGAGCTCGACGAGCTGCGCGGCGCCCTTGACACCCAGCCCGAGGCGACTCGGCCGGACCCCGTCCGGCCCGACACCTGACCTCGGCTTTCACCCGTTGCCCCCGACCCGACCCGACCGGCCTGGGCCAGGCCGGACCGGGTAGGGTCAGGCCCTTCCGTCCGGTCCGGCCCCGGTACGTCCGCTTCGCCTAGCTCAGCGCGGCCAGTCGGTCGAAGACGGGGGTGAGCCGCTCGACATAGCGTTCCGGTCGGCTGACCTCGTCCAGGCGAGCCTCGTCGAGCGGCAGGCCGCGGTCGCCCGCGTGCTTGCGCAGCGTCTCGCGGAAGGGGACGCCCGTCTGCCAGGTTTCCATCGCCGCCGCCTGGGTGACGGCGTAGGCGTCCTCGCGCGACAGCCCGGTTTCCACCAGCTCCAACAGCACCGCCGAGGTGTAGACGAGCCCGCCGGTGGCGTCGAGGTTCGCCCGCATCCGTTCCCGGTCGACGACGAGGCCGTCGACGAGCCGGGTGGTGAGGTGCAGCAGGTAGTCCACGCCGCAGGCGGCGTCCGGCAGGGCGATCCGTTCGGTGGAGGAGTGCGAGATGTCCCGCTCGTGCCACAGCGGGACACCTTCGAGGACGGGCACGTACTGGGCCCGGACGATCCGGGCGATCCCCGCGATGCGCTCCGACATGATCGGGTTCTTCTTGTGCGGCATCGCGGACGAGCCCTTCTGGCCCGACCCGAACGGCTCGGACAGCTCCCGGACCTCTGTGCGCTGCCCGTGCCGCACCTCGAGGGCGACCGCCTCGCAGACCGTCGCCAGGCCGGCGAGGGCCGCGACCCAGGAGGCGATCCCGTCCCGCAGGACGACCTGTGTCGCGACCGGCGCCGGGGTGAGGCCGAGCTTGTCCGCGACGTAGCCCTCCACGTCGGTGTCGATGTTCGAGTATGTGCCGACCGCTCCCGAGATCTTCGCGACGCCGACGTCCGCCCGCGCCGCGCGCAGCCGGTCACGGCAGCGGGCCATCCCGAAGGCCAGGTCGGCGACGCGGTGGCCGAACACCGTCGGCTCGCCGTGGATGCCGTGCGTGCGGCCGACCCGCAGGGTCCCGCGGTGCGCCAGCCCGAGGTCGCGCAGCGCGGCGACCAGCCGGTCGGCACGGGCGAGCAGCAGGTCGGTGGCCTCGACGAGCTGGCAGGCGAGCGCGGTGTCGAGCAGGTCCGACGAGGTCATGCCGAAGTGCACGTAGGCCGCGGCGGAACGCGGCTCGGTCTGGTCGGCCCAGGCGGTCAGGAAGGCGATCACGTCGTGCTGGGTGACGGCCTCGATCTCGGCGACGGCCTCCGGCGTCGGGGCCGCCGCGGCACGCACCGGGCCCACCGCGTCGGCCGGGACGCGCCCGGCCGCCGCGTGCGCCTCCAGGACCAGGACCTCGACCTTGCACCACAGCTCGTACTTGTTCGCCTCGGACCACACCCGACCCATGTCGGGCAGCGTGTAGCGACCGATCATGCGCGTGCCGCCGCGGTCGCCGCCGCCGCGACGTCAGCGAGAGAGTCGGCCGCTGCCTGCTCGAACTCGTCCTTGAACGTCGCGAGCTTCAGGCCGAGATCCGGGTCGCCCAGCGCCAGGATCTGGATCGCGAGGATCGCGGCGTTCGTCGAGTTGTTCAGCCCGACGGTGGCCACCGGCACGCCGGGCGGCATCTGCGCGATGGCGAGCATGGAGTCCATGCCGTCCAGCGCGCCACCGGAGATCGGCACGCCGATGACCGGCAGGGTCGTCAGGGCCGCGACGGCGCCCGGCAGCGCGGCGGCGAGCCCGGCGCCGGCGATCACCACCTGGATCTCCCGCGCGCGCAGCTTCCCGACGTACTCCGCGAGCGTGCGCGGGGCGCGGTGCGCCGAGAGGGAGACCTCCTCGTAGGCGACCCCGAAGCGCTCCAGGGTGGCGCCGGCCTTGCTCATGGTCTGGGTGTCCGACGGGGAGCCGTAGACGATCGCCACCCGCGGATCCGTCGAGCCGCCCCTTGCCCCGTTGCCCTGTGACGACTTGCCCTGCGACACGCTCACTCCTTCTTGTCCTGCTGGTCCTGCGACTGGTGAAGGTCGCCCACCCCGGAACCGGCGCGGTGGACGTCCACCGCGCCGCGCATCCGGGACGGGTCCCCGATGTCGGTGCGGTAGTGGGCACCGTCCAGCGAGATGCGGCTGATGGCCTCGTATGCCGATCCTCGCGCGGACTCGAGGTTCGAGCCGATGGCCGTGACGGACAGCACCCTGCCACCCGACGCGACCACCTGCCCCTGTTCGTCCCGGCGGGTCCCGGCGTGGAGCACGTCCACCCCCGCCAGCGCGCCGGCCGCGGCCAGACCACGGATGGGATCACCGAGCCGCGGGTTCGCCGGGTAGCCGGCGGCGGCGACGACCACGGTGATCGCGGCCCCCGACCGCCACACCGGCGGCCGCCGCCCGGAGAGCACGTCGGTCAGCGGCGTGTTGAGCAGTGCCAGGATCGCCTGTACCTCGGGGTCACCGAACCGAACGTTGAACTCGACCACACGAATGCCACGGGACGTCAGCGCCAGCCCGGCGTACAACAGACCGGTGAACGGGGTTCCCCGGCGGGCCATCTCGTCCACTGTCGGCCGGATCACCGTGCGGACCACCTCGGCGGTCAGGTTCCGCGGCGCCCACGGCAGCGGGGTGTAGGCCCCCATCCCGCCGGTGTTCGGGCCGGTGTCGCCGTCGCCGACCCGCTTGTGGTCCTGAGCGGGCAGCAGCGGCACCACCGAGCCGGACTCGGTGACGATCGCGAACAGCGAGACCTCGGGCCCGTCGAGGTACTCCTCGAGCACCACCCGGTCGTCCGGGCCACGCAGGCTCGCCCGGACGGCGTCGACGGCCGCGTCCCGGTCGGTGGTCACGGTGACGCCCTTGCCCGCGGCGAGACCGTCGTACTTCACGACGTACGGCGGGCCGAAACTATCCAGATCGGCCAGCGCCGAGGAGATCTCGGTGTGGTCCCGCGAATCGGCCGTGGGGACGCCCGCCGCTCGCATGATCTCCTTCGCGAACGCCTTGCTGCCCTCCAGCCGCGCGGCCGCGGCGGACGGGCCGAACGCCCGCAGCCCACGGGCCCTGATCTCGTCGGCCGCGCCGGCGACCAGCGGGACCTCGGGGCCGATCACCGTCAGATCGGCGCGCACCGACTCGGCGAGGGCGGCGACAGCATCCGGATCGTCGACCCGCAGCGGACGCGGCTCGGCCAACTCCGCCGTCCCCGCGTTGCCCGGGGCGCACACGAGCGAGCCGACATTGGGATCCCGGGCCAGCGCGCGGCACAACGCGTGCTCACGCCCGCCGGAACCGACGACGAGGACCTTCACAGCTCGGGGGAGGCCGGGGTGGCGGCCGCGGAAGTCACGGGGTCCAGGTTAGCGTGCACGTTGATCATCCTTTGCCTTGTGGCCCTGTCGGCGATGCCGTCCCGAGTGTCCCGGGGATCGACTGGTGCCAGCAATGTCCGCTTGCTCATCAGCAAGAAGAGACCACGACAGGACCCGTGCCGCCTCCACCGACCACCGCCGTGTCGCATGGTCCGGGCCCCCGCCCGGCGCCCGGCTCGGGCCGCGGGGCTCCGGGGGGCGCGCGTCGGCGCTGTCGACGTCCTTTTATCCGTTTCGATGAAGCGCGGCGACTGAATGAGTGCATGGACTCACTCGATCACCACACTTCTCTGTGCGCGCCGGAAACGGCGCCGGTGGTGGAGATGGAATTAGATGTGGCTAATAGATTAAGAAGGCGGAAGGGCTACAGGCCCACGCCGGCCTGCCAGAGCATGTGAGCCATTCCGTGCACCAGGTGAAGCGCGCAACGGCGGGCGTCCACCTCGGCCATGCCCTCGACTATCGACGGGGCGTCGACGGGCCACACCTGCACCTCACGGCCGAGCACCGTCAGCGGCGCGGGGGCGTCGCGGCCCTCGAAGGTGCGTCCGTCCGGTTCGACGAACAGGTGCAGGGAGCGTCCCGGGGCCGGGAAACTCTCGCAGCGCCAGTAGAGGAGCGGCCAGGCATGCAGCCGCTCGCGGCGAAGGAGCCGGCGGCGTGCCGGTGTGGTCCCCGACCGACGTCCGTGCCGGCCGGTGGGCGGCGGACTGGCGGTGTCGGGGTCCGCGTCGTCCTCGCCACGGCGACGGTCCTGTCTGGAGTCGTCATCCCCGGCCCGTGCGGCGGCGCGGTCCATGGTTGACGTCCGGAGTCGTGGCGTGCCGTTCCAGTCGGGGACATCGTCGTGGGACCGTTCGGCGCGGCGGCCGTTCGTGCGGACGATGACCGGTGGGGTGAGGCGCTCGGCCGCGCAGAAGCCCAGGAAGTCGTCGATCTGGGCCTGGACGTGCTCGGCGATCGCCGCCGCCCGCTCGAGGCGCTGGGCCTCGGCGCGCTTCGAGCTGCGGATGGCGTGACTGCCGCGCAGGAGAACGTCGGTCAGGGTCTCCGGCAGCGCCTCGCCGGTGGGGGAGAAACCGACCGGCCACGTCGCGGGGTCGATGCCGTGGCGTAGCGGATGGTCAGGATGGACGGTGGGTGACCAGCGTACCGGGCCTGGCTGGCGTGGCGCCGTCGCCGGCTCGAGTTCGGTCGAGGGTCGCGCGGTGGCGAGTGTCTCGTTCGTGATCTCGGAGCCGGCGCCGTCGGCGCCGTCGGCGTGCTCGTCGTCCCAGGAGGCCTGCGACGGGTATCCCGCCATCGCCACCACCCCCGGTCGTCGCCTACTGTGACCGGCCAAGCGTCGACCGTAACGCTCCGTAGCGCAACTCCGGCCCGACCCGATCACCGCGCGAGACTGTTCACCGCACGGGGGACCGGTCACGGCTCGGGTCTGGGCACGGCACGGGTGAGACTCTCGCCCGCGCGCCGGGCTGGTCGGGACCGGGCACGGCAGGGTGGACGGCTGTGGGGGCCGTGCCCGGGTCAGATCAGTTCGTTGATCACCAGGGTCTGGGCGCGGCCGGGGCCCACCCCGACCGCCGACACCGGGGCGCCCGCCATCTCCTCGAGTGTCGCCACATACGCCTGGGCGGCCTCGGGGAGATCGGCGAACCGGGTGACACCCGAGATGTCCTCGTGCCACCCAGGCAGCTCGACGTAGATCGGTTTCGCGTGGTGGAACTCCGTCTGCGTCATCGGCATCTCATCGGTGCGCTGACCGTTGATCTCGTAGCCCACGCAGACCGGCACCGTGTCGAAGCCGGAAAGTACGTCGAGTTTGGTGAGGAAAAGGTCGGTGAGGCCGTTCACCCGGACTGCGTAGCGGGCGATGACCGCGTCGAACCAGCCGGTGCGCCGGGCCCGGCCGGTGGTGACCCCGAATTCTCCGCCGATGCGGCGCAGCTCCTCGCCGACCTTGTCGTCGAGCTCGGTCGGGAACGGGCCGGCGCCGACCCGGGTCGTGTACGCCTTGATGATCCCGATCACCCGGTTGATGCGGGTGGGGCCGATGCCGGCGCCGGTCGCGGCGTAGCCGGCGGTCGGGTTCGAGGAGGTCACAAACGGATACGTGCCGTGGTCGACGTCCAGGAGGGTGCCCTGGGAGCCCTCGAGGAGGACGACCTTGCCCTCGCGCAGAGCGGTGTCGAGGAGCAGGCCGGTGTCGGCGATGTGCGGAGTCAGCCGCTCGGCGTAGGCGGCGTACTCCTCGACGACCTCGTCGACCTCGATGCGCCGCCGGTTGTAGACCTTGGTCAGGACCTGGTTCTTCTCCCGCAGCGCCAGCTCCAGCTTCTGCCGGAAGATGCCGGGGTCGAGCAGGTCCTGCACCCGGATGCCGGTGCGGGCGACCTTGTCCCCGTACGCAGGGCCGATGCCCCGGCCTGTCGTGCCGATCCGGGCCTTGCCCAGGTACCGCTCGGTGACCCTGTCCAGGGCGCGGTGGTGCGGCATGATCAGATGGGCGTCCGCGCTGATGAGCAGACGGGAGACGTCGACCCCGCGGGCCTGTAGGCCGTCCATCTCCGAGAGCAGCACACCGGGGTCGATCACGACGCCGTTACCGATCACCGGAACGCAGTCGGTGCGGAGCACACCGGACGGAATCAGGTGCAGGGCGTAACTCTCCGCACCGATCACCACCGTGTGTCCGGCGTTGTTGCCACCCTGGTAGCGGACGACGTAGTCGACGGCGCCGCCCAGGAGGTCGGTCGCCTTTCCTTTTCCCTCGTCGCCCCACTGGGCGCCGATGAGGACTAGTGCGGGCACCGGGCGAGGTTACTAGGGATATGGGCCCGTCGTGGTCCGTCCGCCAGACCCTGCGGGCCGGCGGCGGCGTTCCGTGGCCGGATGGCGGCTATGCGAGACCGAGTTCCGCGGCCGCGGCCGGGTCGCTGTCCGTGAGGAACTGCCGGCACCGGGCCGCCTCCTCGCCATCGTTGATCTCCGCCGCGGCGCGGGAGAGCGCGGCCAGCGCCCGCAGGAAGCCGCGGTTCGGCTCGTGGGACCACGGGACCGGCCCGTGCCCCTTCCAGCCGGACCGGCGGAGCTGGTCCAGGCCCCGGTGGTACCCGGTCCGTGCGTAGGCGTACGCCTCCACCGGGCGCCCGGCGCGCAGCGCGTCCTCGGCGAGGACCGCCCAGCCGAGGCTGATGGCCGGGAACCGGGCGGCGACCGTGTCCGGCGTGTCGCCGGCCCGCAGCGCGTCCGCGGCCGCCGCGTCGGAGGGCAGCAGCGTGGGCGGCGGGCCCGACAGGAGGTTCTGGTTCGCGGGCGGTGTCGTCATGACCTCATCCTGCCCGACGCCGGAGCCGTTCCGGGGCCGAGCCGCCCGCGGACGGCCACTGAACGGCCACGGACGGCCGCGGGCCCCGCCGGCATCGCGTCTGCGCCCCGTCTGCGCCCCGTCGGCGTCGTGCCGCCGCCGGCCCTGCTTCTCCTGTGTCGGTCGATTTCTTCCGTAGTCTGTCTGTTGGTTTTTAGATTTCTGCTTGACGGCAATCGAGGGCCGGGCGGACCACGGCACGGGCGCGGAGGCGAGATCGGGACCAGCCCGGGACCAGCGCCCTCGTGGAACCTCGTGCCAACGAGGCATAGCCCGACCTGCCAGACGGTCATGAGGACCCGGCGCCCGTCATCCGGAGGTACGCGTGGCCGCCGCAGGTCCGGCGCCGTCCGCGGTCCTGGCGGGTGGCGACGGCGATGTCAGGGGCTGTGCTCCGCCGGGCACCGCGGTCCCGCCCGGCCTGGCCCCACGCCCGGCCTGGTCTCGCTGCGGGTGGGCGGGCGCGCACGACGCCCGGCCCGGCGACATCCAGGCCCCGAGGCGCCTTGACATGGACGCCGCGCGACGTCCCGACGTGGCACCGCAGGCCGTCAGCGCCGGGCCGTGGCAGCCGCCAGCCGCTGACGGCGCTATCAGCCGCTGGGAGCGGATGCGGGTGCCCCGGCCGTCGGTCGTGCCGCCAGCCGGCTGACGGCGCTGTCAGCCACCTGGGGGTGCTGCCGACGGTGTGAGGGCGCTGCCGGCCGTCTCAGGGCGTGCGACAGCTGTCGACGCTGTCAGCTGTCGGCAACGTCCGCTGGCGCCGCCGACGTCGGCCGTCGACGGTGGTGTCAGGTGAAGCCGGCGGTGCCGGGGTGCCTGGCGGCGCTGTGCGTCAGGCGGCGCTGGTGGTGTCAGCCGCTGACGGTGACGTTCCACAGGTTCTGGCCGACCACGCCGGGCTGACCGTCACTCACTCGGGTGAGGTACGAGTAGAGCGCGGCGATGCCCTGCGATTCCGGGCCGAACTTGCCGTCGACGGTCAGGACGAACCGGCGGTCGCGCATCTCTGCCTGCCATATGAAGGCGTCCGCGCGCACGTCGTCGCCCATACCGACGTTCAGCGCCTCGCCGCCGAACTGGCCGCCGACCTCAGCCCGAGCGCGCTCGAGCGTCATGGGCGGCTCGGCCGGCGTCAGGGCCTGGGCGATCACGTCGCCGCCGGCACCGGACGACGCCGGCGCCGGGCCGTTCCTCGTGAGGCCGAGCTTGCTGGTGCAGCCGGGCCATGGTGACCAGCCGCGGCTGTTGTACAGCTTGTACGCGGCCTCGTCCTGCATCGCGGGAGGAGCCTGGTCGGGTCGGCCGGGGTAGCCCAGGCCCGTCCAGGTGCGCTGGTCGAACTGGTAGGCACCGTAGAAGCCGTTGCCGGTGTTGATGGCGTAGTTGCCGCCCGACTCGCACTTGCGGAGCTTCGCGAAGTCGTCGGCAGTCGCCGCTCCCGCGGGAGCGGCGGTCACCGCGAGCCCGGTGCCGACCAGCGCCGTCACGGCGCCGGTGGTGCGCAGGACCCGAGTCGCGGTGGACGGTCCCTGGGTCGCTCGGTGCCTTCCGCCACGGCCATTGGAACGGGCGGGAACACGATCATGCGATCGCATCAGAGTCCTTCCCGTCGCCTACGGGGTGAGCTGTCGGGTTCGGGCTGGAAGTTGCCCGGTCGGCGCCGCTGGCCCGGAGCCCGTCCTCGCGGATCGGTGTGCTCCCGGCCGCACGTTTCGCCGGCTTAACCCCTAGGACGCCGGGGGGCGTCCGGATGGTGGGTCCCCCGCTCCTGCCCGATGTTGTCCGTGCTCGTTCCGGCCATGGGGACGGGGGCAGGACTCGGCGTCCGTCCGCATGACCTCGCCCGGGGAGGCGAGTGGGCGGAACTGTAGCGAGATCTAGCTAGACGGCGCAAATTCGGGCGGCTAGTGGGGGATGCGAAAGGACCACATCGGAGCTACCCGAATGGGCTGATTGACGAGTGACGTAGCCGATTGTGACGAGACGCACTGATCCGGATGACGTTACCGCCAGGCCGCGGACGGCCGTCCGCCGGGGTGGGTCGGGCCGCGTGCCGTCGCGTCTGGACGGCTCCTCGAAAGTATGTTTGTCGTTCGTTTGTAGTTTTTTCCTAGATAATTACGTTTTGTATATCTAACATGACTATATGTAGGTTGATGGGGTTGTGGGCCCGGGGGCACGGGGCGCGGCGGAGGGAGGACCTGCACGGGCGACGGGATCGGGCTGGCCGTCCGCGGCGGGCGTGTCCCGGCCTGTGTGGGACACGCCCGCCTGCCGGGATCACCGGCGTGGACGGCTCCTCCTGCGGCCTGGGCCGGAGGAGATCATGCGGCGGGCTCGACCTAGCAGAGTCGGCGGCGGATCACGCGCCGCGGCGACTTGGCTGTCGGAGGGTTCGTCCGATCATCGGGTGGATCACGGATGAGAACACGGCCCCCGGCATCGGGACTTCGACGCCGGCTTGCCGCCTGAGTCCGTACCGCCTCCCGTGCCGCGCGGATCGTTGGGGCGATCCGCGCACCGGCCCCCGCCCGCACGGCGGGGTCTGCCCCGTGCGGGCGGGTCATACGGTCCTGGCGCCGGCGGGTCTTCGCCGCGGACGAACCGGGGCGACGCAGAGTGCCGATCTCGTGCTGGTGGGGGAATCGCGGTTGCGACAGCACGTGGTCGGCCGCGGGCGGGATGTCCGGAGACACACCGGCTGGGCGGAGTTGGAACACGGATGATTCGCCGGCGCCCGGTTCGAGGGCCTGAGTCCATGGAGGGATGGCTCACCGCAACGGGCGCGGGTGGGATGCCTCGTCCGGGGGAAGGACGCCTTGCGAAGGGGGCTCGACCGGTGCGTGGGGGCCACCGCGACCGGACGGCGGCGTGGGGGCGGCCGTCAGGAGGGTGCGGTGGGTCGGTTCAGGCCAGCGGGGGAGCGGGCGCCGCGTGCGGCGGTGGCCGTCAGACGGCCCGGCTGGTGACCGAGTGCGCCGGTCGGCAGACGTCAGCCGAAGGTGGCCGCCCAGGTCTGCGGACCCAGGACGCCGTCCACCACGAGGCCGCGTGCGGCCTGGAAGTCACGCGCCGCGGCCGCGGACCGTGGTCCGTAGCTGCCGTCGACCGTGAGGGGGTAGCCGAGGGAGGTCATCTTGGCCTGCCAGGAGCGGACTTCGTCGCTGACCTGGTTGACCATCGACGCGGTGTATGTCCGCGTCAGGTTCGGGACGCCCGCGGCTGCGGGCTGGGCGACCAGCGAGGTGCGCTCGGCCGCTCTGGACGCCTGGACCCCGGCGCCTGATGACGACGCGCCGGGCAGGAGCTGCTCGGAGCCCATTCCGCTCCCGCAGACCGGCCACTGGCCGAACCCGGAACGGAGTGCGAGTTGCAGTGCCGCTGCGTCCTGCACGGCGGGCGGAGCCGTGTGTGGCAGCCCCGAGTAGCCGAGGCTGCGCCAGGTGCCTGGCGAGAACTGGTAAGCGCCATAGTAGCCGTTACCGGTGTTCGTCGTGTAGTTACCGCCGGACTCGCATTGCCGTAGACCTTCCCAGGTCGTGGCGGCGTTGGCCGGCTGGCTCAGGGCGAGTGTTCCGCCGACCGCCGCGGCGATGACGGGGACGGAGACGAGAGTGCGGGCCCGGCTGCGGGTACTGCTGCGGCGTTGTCGGCCACTGGTACGTGCGTCGGACATGCGTGAGTTTTCCTTCCCCACGCCTGCGAGGTGAGCTGTCGGGTTCGGGCAGGGAAAAAGCCCGGCCGCCAAGTCAGGAACTCCGGAAATCCTGTGCCTTCGGCAACGGAGGACAAGCTTCCTCCTCGTGCCGTCGGCGTTAGCGGCTTCACCCCAAGGTCCCCAGAATCGGCGACCGGGTATTGGTTCCCCCGCTCCTGCCATCGGGTTTCTGTTTCCAACGGATGGGGGCAGGGATTCGGCGTGCCACCCGTCGGGTGCCCGGCCTGTCTCCGGGCACGGCGAAGACCATAACCACGCCGTCAGGTCGAATGACAAGCACTGAATGCCTCGGGTGAAAAAGAGCACACCGTCCGGTGGCTGCTTGAGGTTTGATCACGGTGCTGGTATCGCGCGCGCATGCGCGCTCATTAACTTGGCGACCGCGTCGTGGAGGGTGGTTCGTACCGACAGATCACACTGGTGAAAGATCGTTACCATTGGGCGTGCTGTCGGCAATCAAGCCGAATATGCGAGAAGGCTACCCGCGGCCGGCCAGGCCGTCATCAAGCAGCTAGAAAATTCATATCGTCGTGCTGATGCCGGCCCGCATGCCGTGATGTGTGAGAAACGCAACTGTAACTATGAGTTAACTTGTTGGGGTGTTTCTGTGACTTCTTGCGGGGTGGTGGCGTCCCTCGGGGTCGGGTCGGTACGTCCCGTTCGTCCCTCGGGTCGATCTTGGCTGAGGTGGGTCCGTGTGTGTCTCTCGCCCGTGATCGGGCGATCGCGTGGGCTGTCTGGTGCCTCTCTGCGTGCCCCGAAGTAGCCCCGTTCGGGCGGGAATCCGAGCTGTCCCGCGGGCCCGCGGGCGGGGCGGCTCGCGGTTCGGCCACGGGTGTGCGTCTCGGGGCGGGCCGGAAGAGGTATCACCGGGGCGCACGAACGGGTGCGCTCGGGTCACCGCGGCAGCAGCGTTCGGCGCGCGGCCGCATGTGTCGGCATGTGTCGGGTAGGACGCATCGGGGCCGCTGAGACACATAGGAGCCCACGCGAACGCTGCGTCCGGTGTGGACTCCGATGGGTCGTGCGCGTGGTCTCGGCAGGCTTTACCCGATCCGCAACCCATGAGGGGCCTGTGGTGGGCTGTGGGCTTCGGAGTGTCCTGGGTTGGTATGGGCGCCGATGTCGCGCCGACCGCCCGCACGATCTTCATGAGGCCTCGCCGGGCGGGTGACGCCTCGCGTCCACATCGAGGGTGCGCTTCCGCATGGATGGGAGCGGGTGCACACTCTGTTCCGAGTTGGCGCCGTGTGCTCCGCTGGGCACCGCGCGTCCACGATAGCTTTGTGTGCCTATTTGGGCACTATGCGTCCCGGGTGTCATTGGGTGTCCGGATGGCACTGAGCGTCCCGGGCGGCATCGGGCGGCACCGGGTGTCGGGCGGCACCGGGCGAGGGGCCCCGTCCCGGGTAAACGGTGCGTGTCCCGACAGGTACCTCATTGTTCCCGGGGAATGTGGTCCCCCGGGCGCGCGGCGCTCAGGGGGTTCCGGTGCCGCCCTCCGCGGCCGCGGACGCTCGGCCGACCGAAGAGCAATGAGGAGACACGGCGTCGAGACACAGGGAGAGCGGAGCCATGGGGAGAACAGTGCCATGTGCGGCCGAGGGTCACAGCCCGGGACACATGGACTCCGCGGGGCATAGATGTACTCCCGGGGACAGACGTCCCCGGGAGGGAGAGGAACGGATCAGGTGACCGTCGGGCCGTGAACCGGACGAGGCTGGTCAGACCCCGATCGACCGGCCGGCGGACCGCAGGTCGTCACAGGCCTGGGCGACCCGGGCGGCCATGGCGGTTTCGGCGGCCTTGCCGTAGGTGCGCGGGTCGTAGGCCTTCTTGACCCCGACCTCACCGTCCACCTTGAGGACACCGTCGTAGTTGCGGAGCATGTGGTCGACGATCGGCCGGGTGAACGCGTACTGGGTGTCGGTGTCCACGTTCATCTTGATGACGCCGTAGTCGAGCGTTTCGCGGATCTCGGAGAGGTCCGACCCACTGCCGCCGTGGAAGACCAGGTTGAACGGCTTCGCGTCGGCGGCCAGGCCGAGCTTCTCGGCCACGTGCTGCTGACCCTCGCGCAGGATCGAGGGTCGGAGCTTGACGTTCCCCGGCTTGTAGACGCCGTGCACGTTGCCGAACGTCGCGGCCAGCATGTAGCTGCCCTTTTCTCCGGTGCCGAGAACCTCGGCGGTGCGGAACATGTCGCCGGGGGTGGTGTAGAGCTTCTCGTCGATGGCGCCTACGACGCCGTCCTCCTCACCACCGACGACACCGATTTCGACTTCCAGCACGATGCGCGCCGCGCGACAGTCGGCGAGCAGCTCGTCGGCAATCTTGAGGTTCTCCTCGAGCTCGACCGCCGAACCGTCCCACATGTGGGACTGGAAAAGCGGGTCGCGGCCCTGCGCCACACGCTCCTTCGAGATGGCGATCAGCGGGCGGATGTAGGTGTCCAGCTTGTCAGCGGGGCAGTGGTCCGTGTGCAGCGCGATGTTCACCGGGTATGCCTTGGCGACGTGGTGCGCGTATTCGGCGAGCGCTTCCGCGCCCAGCACCATGTTCTTGATGGTCGTTCCCGAGAGGAACTCGGCGCCGCCGGTCGACACCTGGACGATTCCGTCGCTGCCGGCTTCCGCGAAACCCCGGAGCGCGGCATTGAGGGTCTGCGACGAGGTCACGTTGATGGCGGGGTAGGCGTAGGCGTTCGACTTCGCCCGGCTGAGCATCTCGGCGTAGACGTCTGGGCTGGCGATGGGCATCGGTGGAACTCCTCGAAAGGTGTAGGGGCGCCGCGGCCGGCTGGCGGCACACACCGCCCGCGGGCCTTGGCGCCGGCCGCGCCGCCGAACCCGCCACCGGATCCCTGGATCCCCATGAGTCCGGTCGCGCCCGACGCGTGCCGACGGCAGGTGTAGGCCGAAGGGTATGCCGTCGCGCGCCTCGGACGGGTGTGGTTCCACGCGACATCGCCGGAAGGCGGCTGGATGTCTCCTCCCCGCCCGCCGCGCCCGGCAGACTGGCCGAGTGGACATCGAGAGCCTCTCCGGGATGACCCTCTACGTCATCCTCTTCGCGGTGATATTTGCGGAGAGCGGGATCCTGGTCGGCTTCTGGCTTCCAGGGGACACCATCCTGTTCGCGGCGGGTCTGGTCGCCGCGGATCCGGCCGCGGACGTGTCAATCGTCGTGGTCGCGGTCGGTGTCGCGGTGGTGGCCAGCGCCGGCGCCGTGGTGGGCTATGCCACCGGCAGCCACCTGGGCCGGCCCTACCTGGAACGCCGACACGCGCGGGCACTCGGCCGAACCGAGGAGTTCTACCGCCGGTTCGGCGCGGTGACCCTGATCGCGGCCAGGTTCGTCCCCTGGGCGCGGACGTTCGCTCCGGTGCTGGCGGGCGCGGTGGCGATGCCGCGGCACCGGTTCGGTGTGGCCGTGGTCATCGGCGCCGTCGTCTGGGGGACGGGCCTGACCCTGCTGGGCTACGAGGCCGCCTCGATCCCGGGCCTGCGGGACGCGGCGCTGTGGATCGCGCTGGTGGTCATCGTCGTGTCCGTCCTGGCGGGGGCGGTCGGTGAGCTGCTCCGCCGGCGGGTAGCGCGGCCGCGGGGCCTGGCGGCTCCAGCGGGACCAGTGGGACCAGCCCGCACTGAGCGGGTCCCAGGAGATCCCGGCGACGGGACCACCTCGGACTGACCCCTTATATGCCTGGTCGGTGGGTTCGTCCTGGCCCGGCCGGACCCCTACGGCTACAGATCGCTAGTCTCTTCGGGTGAGCGAGCGGCCGGCAAGCCGATCACACAGAGGGTCCGAATGCACTCAGAGCGTCCTGAACGTGACCGGGCTGCGCCGTCCGGTCCGGGCTTGCGTGTACGGCCGGGCTCGCATGCGCGACCGGGCCGGCGTGCGCGGCCGGCCCTGCGTGCGCGGAGTTCGCGCGCCGCGGACCCGGCCGGCCCCGCGGGCCCGGTCCAGGACGTGGTCCGTGGCCGGCGGCACCGAAGACGTCCCACGCCCGGGCGGGCGGGCGGGCTGCGCGCCGCCGCGGGGCTGGTGGCGCTGACGCTGGTCACGCTCGGGCTCGTGGCGGCCTCGGGCGAGGTCCCCTCGACGTCGAGCGCGGCGGGCCGTGGCCTCTCCGGGTTCAACAGGGTTGTCGCGGGCGGGACCGGTGCGGGCACCGCGGATCACACCGCGGGCACGGATGCCGTCGGCGCACCGCCTGGCAGCGCGTCGCGGAGCGGGCGGGGCGCCCTGGCCGGGTACGGCGGGTCGCCCGCCGATCCGGTGTGGCCGGCCGACCGGGGGCCGGTGAGCGGTGTGCTGGTGCTGCGGGCCGATCCCGCGCTGCTCGCGATCATGGCCGCCGACGGGCAACCGGGCTCGGCACCGGGCGAGCCCTGGGTCCTCTACCTGCTCTCGGGCCCCGTGAACGTGACCCGGTGGGCGATGGGCGAGCCGTTCGAGGCAAGCATCGACACCCGGCAGCTGCCGAACGGCGACTACACCCTGTCCGAGGTGATCTTCCGCGCGACGCACGCCCCGCTGGTCCGCACCGGCCGGGTGCCCGTCGCGAACCCCCTCCCGCCCGGGGTGGACCAGACGGCTCCGGGCGGAGCCGCGCCGCGGTCAGCGGCGGCCGCCGCCGATCCGGGCGACGGCACGCCCCGGGGTACGCCGCCCGGCCCTGCCGGGTCGGCCTCCGCGGGAGTGTCCGGCTCCCCGACAGGCGCCGGTTCGCCGTCGGGCGCCGAGCCGGCGGCGGCCGCGAGCACCGCGGCGGGCGCGGTGGCCGGGCCGGCACCGGCCCCCGTCGCCTCCGGCGCCCGGCTCGCCGGGACCCCGACCGGCGCGGGCGGCGGTGCCGGGTCGGCGGCGACGGCCGCGCTGATCGAGGAGGTCGTCACGCGGACCAATGCCCAGCGCTCGGCCGCGGGCTGCCCGGCCCTCGCGGTCGACGCCCGCCTGGTGGCTTCGGCCCAGGAGCACAGCGCGGACATGGCGGCCCGGAACTACTTCGACCACAGCGGCCGGGACGGGCGGTCGCCCTTCGACCGGATCGCGGCGGCGGGCTACGTCTTCTCGATCGCGGCGGAGAACATCGCGGCCGGCCAGCGGACCCCGGCCGACGTCGTCGCGGACTGGATGGCGAGCCCCGGCCACCGGGCGAACATCCTGAACTGTTCGCTCAGCCAGATCGGTGTCGGGTTCGCCACCGGAGGTGACTACGGCACCTACTGGGTCCAGGATTTCGGCTCGCCGTAACGGCACCAATCGGGCGGCCCATTCCCGCTGGTGGTCTTTTGTCGACCCTTTTCTGTGGCCTTCGGGTGGCGTCTCGAAACCGCTCCGGAGGGTCCCGGTCGGCGCCCCGGACGGCGGCCCGCGCCGGCCCAGAACCAGGCGCCCTCATCGGGCCCGGTACTATCGCTCGCCATCATGCTCAGGCCGGCCGACTCCGCCGGCAGAGCGGACACCAAAAGATCACGTATCGTCTGGTCCGGAACAGGCCGGGTCGGGTAACCAGCCGCCGGTGGGCGTGGGTCGGCGCCGGCCGGCTGGCCGCGAAGCGGGTGAGGGAGGGCGAGCGTGGTGCGGTCGGTGGTCACCGGCGCGGCCGGATTCCTCGGCGGCGCCGTGGCGCATGAGCTCCGCCGACGCGGTGACGAGGTCATCGGGCTCGACGTGCGGCGCGCGCCGGGCGTCACCCTGGCCGACGTCACGACGTCCGGGAGCTGGGAGAAGGCGCTCGAGGGCGCTGACCTGCTCGTGCACGCCGCCGCCGTGGGCATGGGCGGCGTCGGGGAGCTGGCGCCGGTGCGGGCCGGCCGGGCGACCCCGCCCAGCGGCATCACCACCGCGCAGATGCGCAAGGTGCTGCTCGGCGGGACCGCGACGGTGCTCGACGCGGCCCAGCGCGCTGGTGTCCGCCGCGTGGTCCACCTGTCCTGCGTGAGCGCGCTCGGCGACGACGCACCGCACGTGGCCGACGAGTCCGCGCCGGTCGGCCTCACCGGCGAGCCGCGCGCCGACGCGATCGCCGCCGCCGAGCAGACCGTCAGCGCGGCCGCCGCCCACGGGGCCCCCGTCACCGTGCTGCGGATCGCCGACGCCTACGGCCCGCGCGCCGGCCGCTGGACGCTGTGGCCCGTGCTGCTGATGCGGGCCGGCCGGTTCGTCCTCGTCGACGGCGGGCGCGGCATGCTGAGCCCCGTCCACGTCGACGACGTGGTGAGCGCGGTGATGGCCGTCGCGGCCGCCCCGGGCGAGGCGGTGACCGGCCAGGTGCTGCACGTGACCGGTCCGGGCACGGCGACGGTGGCCGAATTCTTCGGGCGGTACGCCGCGATGGCGCAGGTGCGGGCGCCCCGGTCCGTGCCTGCGCGGCTGTGCGAGGTCGTCGACGCCGTCGACCGGCTGCCGAGCCGGCAGTCGGCGTCCGCGGGCGGCCGTCCGGGCCTGCTGCGCGGGATCGGCGCGGCCCTCATGGCCAACGTGGACCCGCGTGTCCGGGTCGACCTCGGCCCGCTGACGATCCAGGACGTCACCAGGCGCGGCACGGTCTCCGGGGACCGGATCGCCGCGCTCGTCGGCTGGCGGGGCGAGGTCGACCTCGACGAGGGCATGCGGCGGACCGGTTCCTGGCTGCGCGACCGGGGCCTGCTGGGGGTCCCGGAGCCGGCCCGCCGTGGGTGAGGGTCCCACCCTCACCACCGCGCGGCTGCGCGCACTCCCCCTCACCGTCTGGAACGCCGGGTTCGTCGCCGAGGAGCTCGCGCAGGCGATGGTCGCCGCCAACCACGGCGCGCCTGTCCGGCTGGCGGCCGGCGAGCTGTTCGGCGGCGCGGTCGACTCCGCGCCGGCCGATTCCACGCCGGCCGACTCGGTCGCCACGGACCCGACGGGTGTGCGCCGGGAGCTGCGGCGCAGGATCGGTGCCGGCCGGGGAATCCTGACCTGGGTGCTGCGTGCGGACGACGGCACGGCGCTCGGTCTGCTCGCCGCCGACATGCATGCCGCCCGGGCCGCGGTCGGCGTCCGGGTGAGCGCCGCCCACCGGCGCGACGGGTACGCCGCGGAGGCCGTCCGGGCCGTCGCAAGCTGGCTGGAGTACCGGGGGGTTCTGGTCGGGACGAGGGTCCGCGTCGGGGACACCGCCGCGAAGCGGCTCGCCCAGTCGACGGCGTTCGTGCCCACCGGCGTGCTGCTCACCGAACGCCGTCGGCTGTGGATCCGCCCGCCGCCCGGCTGACGCCGTCGGCTGCCCCGTCCCGGATGTCGCGGATGGTCGGCCAGTCACCTGAATGTCGCGGATGACCTGGCAGTGAGGGATATCCGGAATGGCCGGGCCTCGGCGGGGCAGCCCGGGATGGCCTGGCAGTGGTCTGACGATCGCCGCGTGACCCGGCATACATCGTTACTTAGAGTTAACGTTGTCGGCGTGTCGAGTGGCCTGGGTGTCCGCGGGCGCCGCGGCGCGAGCCGGTGGCGCGGCCCCGGGCGTCGACGCTCCAGGCGCCCGCTGTCCAGCGGCCGATCGCCCGAACGTGCCATCGGCCCTGGTCACCCTCTTTCCCTCACCCCCCGGGGGTGGTATTCCTGAGGGCCCCCCGAGGCTGGGGTGTCGGCTATCCGACACAGGTTTTTCATGGTTCCGTGAGACGGCGGGGCCGGGCCGGACACGCCGATACCACGGCCCCCTGTTCAGATCGTGACGTCCTGGGGCACCATAGGAACCGATGTCGCAACCGGTAGCCGGGTCCGCCCGGCCCCGGCGGGGGCGTCTGCGACGGGCCGCGGGCGGCGCGTCGCAATGGGGAGGGAGCCCGCACGTCCGGCGTCACCTGCGCCCTGGGAGGTCTGCACGATGAGCGTGGATGCCCGTCGGGAAGTTCCTACCGGAACACGGTCGAGCGAGGTCACGTACGACCATCTGATCATTCCGCCGCACTGGCGGCGGCCGGCGGGGCCCGGGCCGGGGGAGCCGAACCCGCTGTTCCCCGCGGGTGAGCAGGCGACGGCACCGCCGCCCGGGCCCGCCGTGACCGGCGCGTCTCCGATCAATCCGATGACCGGCCCGATGACCGGTCCGCTGCTGGTCGGCACGACTGCCCGCGCCTTCGCCAAGCTGGACGACATGGTCCGGCTCGGTGACGACGACCGCGCGGTGATCGACGACCGGCGGGCGGAGGCGGAGCGGGCGCTGCGGTCGATCTTCCCGCCGCGCTGCGCGCTGCCCCTGGTGGGCGTGGCCACGATCGGGTCCGCCGGGCGCGACACGATGATCCGTCCGCTCGACGAGGTGGACATCTTCGTGGTCTTCAGCGCGGCGAACAGCGCGTGGAAGCGCTTCCGGTGGGATTCTCGCGACCTGCTCGTCTGCGTCCGCAACGCCATCGGTGGCGACCGGGTGCAGACGATCGGCACCCGCGGCCAGGCGCTGCGCATCGTCTACGACGCCGCGCCGGACGTCCACCTCGTGCCGGCCTTCGACCACCCCCGCGCCGGCTACGTCATCCCGGACAGGGTGGGCGGCTGGCTGCCGACCCGGCCGGAGCGGCACGCGAGCTGGACGATGGACCTCGGCCCGCGGGTCATCTCGGCGGTCCGGCTGCTCAAGGCGTGGAACCGGGTGTGCGGCAGCCACCTGCGCTCGTTCCACATCGAGGCGCTCGCGGGGCAGGTGCTCGCGGGCCGCGGTCTCAACACGCGCCAGGGCCTTGCCGAGGTGTTCCGGCACATGGACGAGGTCGGCCTCGTGGTCGGCGATCCGTCCGACATCCGCGGTGACCTGTCCAGCTACCTTCGCCAGGACGACCTCGAGGATCTTGGCGCCTTCGTCCGCCAGGCGCGCACCTACTCGGCCAAGGCGGTCGCGGCCGAGCGCGCCGGGGACCACGAGGAGGCCGTCAGCCTGTGGGGCACCGTCTTCGGCCCGGAGTTCCCGACCTTCGGGTGACGTCGGCCCGCCGGGCCCGCCGGGCCCGCCGGGCCCGCTGATCACCGGCGGCGCCTGGCCGGTAGCCGGCCGGTGGCTCAGTGCACCGCGTCGGGGTCGCGTGCCCCGGACAGGGGGCGCAGCGGCGTCCAGGCCGGCGAGCCGGTCACGATCGGCACGGCGGCGACCCTGCTGAGCCGGGAGCGCTCGGCCTGCGCGGCCGCGATCGCGTGCGCCTGGCGGACGTCCAGCAGCCGGGCGTGGATCCGCACGGGGCCGCCCGCGCAGTCGAGGTGGACGTCCGCGAGGCGCAGCAGGCGATGGGCCGGGTGCTGCACGACCCTGATGCTCTGCACCTTGCCGTGCGGAATGATGTCGGTGCGCTGCCACAGCACTCCGCCGCGGACGACGAACACCCGGTCGTCCGCGCCACAGCGCATCCGGCGCCACCGGACCGGCGCGATCAGCCGGGCCCGGCCCGGCGGGCGCGGCAGCGCCATGCCGTCGACGTCCACGGCCGGCAGCAGCCGTTCGATCACGTTCACGGCCTGCCCGCGGGGGGCGACGGGCAGCAGCATGCTCCGGGCGTCGCCGGCGACGTTGATCTGGAGCTCCACCCAGCCGAGCCAGCGCCACAGCGGCGAGCCGCGCAGGCTCACCGCCTGGACCCGGCCGTGCGGCACGGTGTGATGGGCGCGGTCGAGCAGGCCGCCGCGGATGCGCAGGCCGTCCGGCGATTCCGACACCGTGAACCGGAAGCCGGTCGCGAAGCGGTCGAAGGTCGTCCGCCACACTCCGACCAGCGCGGGCGCGACCGCGATGAACCCGGCGAAGGTGCCGGTGAGCAGGGCCGGGGTGACCAGGATGAAGGCCGCGCCGAGTGCCAGCCACGGTGCGGGGGAGAGCGTGATCGCGGCTGCCAGGCGTAGCGGCGGAACGTACGCGAGCGGGCGTTCGGGTGCCTCTCCGGCTCCGGGCGCCACGCCGGCTGCGCGGGCGAGCAGCTCCGCCCGCAACAGCCTCGCGCGTTCGAGCGAGAGGTAGCTGAGCCTCGTGCCGGATTCCTCCGCGTCCCCGTCGTGCGTGCCGGCGAGATCCAGCCGCAGCACGGCGAGCCCGGTCACCCGGGCGATCAGCGGCTGGGCGACGTCCACCGACTGGATGCGGTCGAGCCGCACATGCCGGACACGCTTGATCAGCAGGCCGGTCTCCAGCCGCAGATCCTCGGCTTCCACGCGGTAACGGGTGAACCGCCAGGCGCAGTAGCCGTATGCCGAGGCCGCGGGCAGCAGCGCGGAGAGGGTGAGCGTGACACTGCGAACCGTCAGTTCCTCTGCGAAGTTCTTCAGAATACTGACGGCGACCGCCGCCACCAGCAGCCAACCGCGCAGCAGCGGCGTGAGCGGATGAAGATGGTGGTAGCCGTCGTCCGGCTCCGCACCGGCGGGCGGCGGCTGGAGCGGCGGAGCCGCGTCCTCGACCGACGGCTCCGGCTCGGCTCTCGTCATAACGCGGCCCTGGTCGCTGGCCCTGCCGTGCCCGCGAGCCCTGCCCCGCTCACCGGACGTTCCCGGTCACAGGACGGCCGCCTGGGCCTCGCCGCGCTCGGTCAGCGAATCCCGCAGCCGGGCCGCCTCGACCGGTGACAGCCCAGGGATCACGGCGTCCGTGGTGGCCGCGGCGGTGTGCAGCCGCACCTGCGCGATGCCGAACCGCTGCGCCAGCGGCCCGGCGGTGACGTCCACCAGTTGCATGCGGCCGTAGGGGACGACGACCAGCCTCCGGACGAAGGTGCCGTGGCTGATCAGGAGGTCCTCCTCGCGCTCGGCGTAGCGCCAGGCGCTCCAGGCCCGGCCGATCGAGCGCCAGCCCCACACTGTGGCCGCGGTCGGCACGGCCCCCACCGCCAGTCCGGGCAGCCCCAGGAACGCCCCGCCGATCAGGCTGACCAGCACGATCACCGGGATGGCGCCGATCAGCAGCAGCAGCCGGCGCAGGCGGCGCAGCTGCGGCGACAGGCCCCGCCAGCTACCGGGGTCGATCCGCCAGGAATGGGAGCTCCACCCCGGGCCAGGGGTATCGGCCGGAGCTGTGTGCATCTCGCAACCATAAGGTCTTGCGCGTGGCACGCTGAGCCATTTCGCGGCGCGACGGCCACGGCGGAACCACCACCGGGCCGTTGCCCCGGCCCGGTGTCCGCACCGTCTGGGCTGCCGGCGGCCTGTTTATCGGTTCGCTTCGGTGCCTTCGTCCTCCTCGGCTCGGGCTCGTTCCTCGGCACTGTCGAGGGCTGCGGCCGCGGGCTCCATCGCGCTCAGGGGAACACCGAGCGCTCCGAAGTCAGCGAGCGTCTCGTGGCCGGTGAGCTGGTCGGTGAGCTGGCCGGTGACTGGGCCGGCTGGCCGGGCGCGTTCCGGGTGGCTGGGCCACCACACGACGGGGCCGACGTCCAGTGCGAGCGCCGGCACGAGCACCGAGCGGACCACAAGCGTGTCGAGCAGAACGCCGAACGCGACCAGGAAACCGACCTCGGCGAGCTGGACCAGCGGGAAGATGAGCAGCACGGCGAACGTGGCGGCGAGCACGACCCCGGCCGAGGTGATGACCCCGCCCGTCACCGCGAGGCCACGGCGGACACCGGCGGCGTGCCCGATGCGCTCGGTCTCCTCCTTCACCCGGGTCATCAGGAAGATGTTGTAGTCGACGCCGAGCGCCACCAGGAAGATGAAACCGATCAGAGGCAGTGCCGGATCGATGCCGGGGAAGTCGAAGACGTAGCGGTAGACCAGCGCGCTCGCGCCGAGGGCGGCGAAGAACGACAGCACGACCGTGCCCATGAGCAGCAGCGACGCGACGACGGAACGCAGCAGCAGCCCGAGGATGAGCAGCACCACGACGAGCACGACCGGAATGATCAGTTCGCGGTCCCGCACGGCCGCGTCCCGGATGTCCAGGTTGACGGCGGTGTTGCCGCCGACGAGGGCGTCGGCGCCGGGTAGCGCGTGCACGGTCGTGCGCAGCTTCTCCACCGTCCGGAACGACTCGGGACTGTCCGGCGGCGCGTCGAACACGACCAGGAACTGGACGAGCTCGGACGTCCGCCCGCTCTCCGCCGCCGCGGCCACGCCGGGAGTCGCGCGGACCGCCTCGGCCACGGCATCGGCGCGCGCGCTGTTCGCCACCACGAACGTGGGCGCGGTGACGCCCGGCGGGAAGCTCCGCTCGGCCAGGCGCTGGCCCTGGACCGACTCGACGTTGTCGCGGAAGGCCTGGTCCTGGCGCAGGACGCCGGGCAGGACGAGCATGCCGATGACGAGCGCGCCCAGCACGGCCACGGTGGTGACCCAGACCGTCCGCGGGCGGCGCCCGATCACGGCGCCGGCGCGCGCCCACGCGCCGGCCTCCACCGACCGCTCCGCCTGGCCCAGACGCGGCACGAACGGCCAGAACAGCCGTCGCCCGCCGACCACCATCGCCGCCGGCAGCAGCGTGAGCATGGTGACCAGCGCGACCGCGATCCCGATCGCGCAGACCGGGCCCAGCCCGCGGTGCGAGTTCAGCTCGCCCAGCAGCAGGCACAGCATGCCGATGATCACTGTGCCCGCCGACGCCAGGATCGCCGGGCCGGCGCGGCGCAGCGCGACCAGCATCGCGGTGGCCGGCTCGGCGTGCCGGGTCAGCTCCTCGCGGTAGCGGGAGATGAGCAGCAGCGCGTAGTCGGTGCCGGCGCCGAAGACGAGCACCCGCAGCATGCCGGCGCTCTGGCCGTTCACCGTGAGCCCGGCGTGCTCGGCGAGAAGGTAGATCAGTCCGGCCGCGGTCTGGTCGGCGATGCCGACGGACAGCAGCGGCACGACCCACAGGAACGGACTTCGGTAGACCGCGAGCAGGATCACGGCCACGATCGACGCGGTCACGAACAGCAGCGCGCCCTCGATCTTCACGAACACGTCGTAGGTGTCGGAGACCAGGCCCGCGGGCCCGGTGACCGCGGAATCCAGGCCTGGTTCCGCGGCGGCGGCCTGCCTGGCGATCGTCCGCATGCGCGCCACGTCGGCGGTGAAACGGTCGGCGTCCGTGGTCTGCGGCATCGGGACGGTGATGATCACCGCGCGATGATCCGGCGCGGGGATCACTCCCGGGATCGTCGTCGCCGCGAACCCGGCGAGCTCGGTGCGCAACGTCGTCGCGACGTCCAGGTCGGCCTTGGTCAGGCCGCCGTCACGGGCCAGGACGACCACCGCCGGCACGGCGTCACCGCCGGGGAGCTGCCGCTGGGCCTCCAGCAGACGGGTCGACTCGGCGCCCTCGGGGAGGAAGGCGGCCGCGTCGTTGGTCTCGGCGTCGGTGAGCATCAACGCGAGCGGGCTGACGGCGACGCCGATCAGCAGCCACACCAGGACGACCGCCCAGCGGAACCGCCGCGTGTGGAGCGTGGCACCGGGACGCGGCAGGCCCATCAGGCGTGTCCTCCTCCCGTGTCCCGCCGGTATCCCTCCTGATGCTGCCAGCTCAAAGCTTCGGACGCCCACCCAGCTACGACGTACACCGCCTGTCGCCCGCGGCCGAGACGCTCCGCGTCTGATCGGTCGCGTGTCCGATCGGTCGCGCACCGCCTTTGACGGGGTGCGAACGGTTGATGCGGTGCGAATGGTGGAAACGCCCGGCCATGTCAAGGGGGGTACCAAGCTCCCCGACCGGCCGCCGGCTGTCCCTACGACGACAGAAATCATGGTGTCCGCAGTCGTATTTATGCGGCATCGTGGATGGGGCCGCCAATGCGGCGGGAAACCGCAATGACGCGGAATTCACGGTCCGACTACTCGACTCGGGCCGCCATTCTTGGGGGTTCAACGATGGACGTGCGGAATTCGGGATCGTGGAGGCCGTGGCGGTCGCGACAGTCGCCGAGGTCGTCGCGGCCGTGGCGGAGCGGACCGGCGAGTGCCGGCCGCGGCGGGCTGGCGCTGGCCGCCGCCGCGCTGGTCGTGGCCTCGTGCCAGAGCGGCGGGAGCGGCGCGGCGGGCATCGTGCCCGCGGCGACCTCCGCGCCGCCCGGCCCGTCGCAGGCACCGGTCGTCTCCCGGACCCCGGCCGAGCCCATGCTGCGAGCCGAGGACTACGTGCTCACCGAGGGCGCGATCACGGCCGGGTTCACCGCCTCTCCCGCGGACCCGCAGTCGAACTCCGACGACCTGACCATGGTCCAGGTGGCGCAGTGCCTCGGCGTACCCGCCGAGCAGTTCAGCGACGAGCACCTGGACACCGCCGACGGCCCGGACTTCACCAGCGACGTCGACGAGCTCGTGACGATGTCGTCCTCGGCGCAGATCGTGACCGAGGAAAAGGTCGCCGCCGACCTGGAGATCCTGAACAATCCGCGGTTCGCCGAATGCTTCGGCCAGACAATGCAGGCGGAGTTCGACGCCGACACCGGCAGCGGGGCCACGGTCGAGATCGTCGCCGCCGAGTCTCCGGCCCCGCCCGCGGGGGCGAGCGGGCTACTGCGCATTTCCATGGGTGTGACGGCCGGCGGCGAGACCGTGGGCCTGGTCCTGGACAACGTGTTCTTCTTCGAGGGGCAGGTCGAGGTTGTGGTCAACTACGCGAACGTCGACAACACCCCGCCGCAGGTCCATCTGCAGCGTATCGCCGACCAGATTTCCGGAAAGCTCCAGATCCAGTAATCCCGCGGCTGGCCCAGTGGTCAGCCGGCGGCCCAGGCGGTCGCGATCTCGGCCGCGACCGCCACATTGCTCCGTACTACGGCGACATTCACTTCCAGGCTCGCGCCGGCGGTCTCGGTGTGGAAGGTCTCCAGCAGGAACGGTGTGACGGCCTTCCCGCGCAGCCCACCCGCCTCGGCGCGGCGCAGCGCCTCGGCGAGCACCCGGTCATGGACGCCGGGGTCGAGCGCCTGCTCGCGCGGCACCGGGTTCGCGACCACGATCGCGGACGTCAGCCCGAGGCGGTCGCGGGCCGCCATGGTGCCAGCCACCTGCCGGGCGTCGTCCACCCGCCAGTCCAGACGGTGGCCGGAGCCCGGGAGGTAGAAACCCGGGAACTCCGAGGTGCGCCAGCCCAGCAGCGTGATCCCGAGGGTCTCCATCCGCTCGAGGGTCGCGCCGACGTCCAGGATCGACTTGACGCCGGCGCTGACGACGGTGATCGGGGTGCCGCCCAGCGTCGGCAGGTCGGCGGACTCGTCGAAGGACTCGCCCGCCCCGCGGTGCACGCCGCCGAGCCCACCCGTCGCGAACACCCGGATGCCCGCACGGGCGGCCAGCATCGACGTGGACGCGACCGTGGTTGCGCAGGTGCGCCTCAGCGCGGCGGCGGCGGGCAGGTCGCGCACGGACGCCTTGGCCACCGCCGGGTCGTCGGCGACGCGGCTGAGCGTGGCGTCGTCCAGGCCGATGGTGGGCACTCCGTCGATCACTGCGACCGTCGCGGGGGTGACGCCGCGTTCGCGCAGCATCTCCTCCAGTTCCACGGCGACCGCGCGGTTGCGCGGGCGCGGCAGGCCGTGGGCGATCAGCGTCGACTCCAGGGCGACCACCGGCCGGCCGGCAGTCAGCGCCGCCGAGACCTCGGCGGAGACGGCCAGGCCCGGACCGGGTGAAATCATCCGCCAACTCTAGGCGTAGTGCCGCGCACCACCGACCGCTCGGTGCCTGATGGTCACCGCTCGCGGTTCGCGGGGGTCGTCGCCGGTGGACGTCAACGCTGCACGATACGAAACTCTGTATACGGATAGCCATTCGTCGGCGGTCGGGGCAGGGTTTCTTGTCGTTGGACGGACAGTATTAACGGGTTATCCGCAGCGATGACCCGAATTATCCTTCTTGTTGTGAGAGCGATGAAATCAACGGAAATACCGCGTGCGGGAGCCCCCGGCCGGCGGCCGTGGATTCCCGGGATGTCGATGGCCCTGCGGGCCGGCGTCGGCCTGCTGGCGCTGCTCGTCGTCGCGACCGCCTGTACCGGCGGGAGCTCCACCCGGACCCGCGGGGCGGACCGGCGCAGCGACTCGACCGAGGCCGACGTCGGCGTCGAGGACGTCAACCGGGGCGGGACCAACGGCGCGGGCGGCCGGCGGACGCCGTCACCAGCGCCGTCGCCGCTGACGGCGGCGGACTTCGTGCTCACCGCCGGCCCGGAGACCGCGGGATTCAGCCAGGACCCGCCGCAGCCGGCGAGCGGCCCCAACTCGGTCGCCAGCGCACCGTCGTCGATGTTCGACGGCGCGGTGGCGACGTGCGCCGAGGCGACCGACGCGCAGATCGGCGCCTCGTCGACCGGTGACGCCGACGGCCCCGTCTTCACCCACGACACCAGCGGGGCGGATCTCCGCTCCTTCGCGTCGGTCTACGCGGAGACCGCCACCGTCGCGGGGCATCGGGAGATCGTCCGGCTCGACCGCTTCGCCGGGTGTTACGGGCGGGCCCTCGTCGACGAGCTCGACTCCGACGAGCTCGGGGCCACCCTGATCGGCACGGAGACGGTACCGCCGCCGCCCGGGGCGACCGACCGGATCACGGTCACCATCGACATCGTCACCGCGCAGCAGCAGAGCTTCCGCACCTACGTCGACCTGATCATGATCTTCACCGGTCGGGCGGAGGGGACGATCAGCCTGGTCACCCCGTTCCAGCCGGCGGATCCGGCCCTGCTCGCCACGCTGACCGGCCAGGTGGAACGCAAGATCGCCGCCCAGTGACGGCCCCGCACCGGCCGGGGCCGACCGGCCCCGGCCAGCCCCGGCCGCGCGTGCTCAGATGGCCTGCGCGCGGGCCGTGGAGTGGACGCTCAGCGCCGAGCGCTGCCCGTCCACGTCGACCACGACCCCGTCGCCGTCCCTGATCTGGCCGGCCAGCAGCTCGCGGGCGAGCTGGTCGCCGATCGAGGTCTGCACCAGGCGGCGCAGCGGCCGCGCCCCGTACACCGGGTCGTAGCCGGCGTCCGCGAGCCAGACCTTGGCGGCGTCGGTCACCTCGAGGGAGATCCGGCGGTCGGCCAGCCGCCTGCGCAGCCGGTCGATCTGGATGTCGACGATCTTCGTCAGATCGTCCCGGCCGAGCTGCTCGAAGACCAGCACGTCGTCGAGCCGGTTCAGGAACTCCGGCTTGAAGGCGTCGCGCACGGCGACCATCACCGAATCGTGGCGGACCTGCGGGGGCAGGGTCGGGTCGGCGATGTAGACCGACCCCAGGTTCGAGGTCAGGATCAGGATGGTGTTCCGGAAGTCGACCGTGCGGCCCTGGCCGTCGGTCAGCCGGCCGTCGTCGAGCACGGCGAGCAGCACGTCGAAGACGTCCGGGTGCGCCTTCTCGACCTCGTCGAGCAGGATCACGCTGTACGGGCGGCGCCGGATCGCCTCGGTGAGCTGGCCGCCGGACTCGAAGCCGACGTAGCCGGGAGGCGCGCCGATCAGCCGCGCCACCGAGTGCTTCTCGGCGTACTCGCTCATGTCGATGCGCACTACCGCCCGCTCGTCGTCGAACAGGAAGTCGGCGAGCGCCTTGGCCAGCTCCGTCTTGCCCACACCCGTCGGCCCGAGGAAGAGGAACGAACCGGTCGGCCGGTCCGGGTCGGCGATGCCGGCCCGCGCGCGGCGGACGGCGTCCGCCACGGTGCGCACGGCCTCGTCCTGCCCGATCACGCGACGGTGCAGCTCCGTCTCCATGCGCAGGAGCTTGCTCGTCTCGCCCTCGAGCATGCGACCGGCGGGGATGCCCGTCCACGACGCGACGACCTCGGCGACGTCGTCGGGACCGACCTCCTCGCTGAGCATCGCTCCGCCGGGCGAGTCCGATCCGGCGAGCGCGCCGGTCGCCTCGGCGAGCCGCTTCTCCAGCGTCGGGATCGTTCCGTACCGCAGCTCACCGGCCTTGGCGAGGTCGAGGTCGCGCTCGGCCATCTCGGCGGCGCGGCGGGCGTTCTCCAGCTCCTCCTTGATCTTCTGGACCTCGGAGATGGAGTTCTTCTCCCGCTGCCACCGCGCGGTCAGCGCGGAGAGCTCCTCGCGCTTCTCCGCCAGCTCGCGCTGCAGCCGGTCGCGCCGTTCCCGGGACGCGTCGTCGTTCTCCTTCGAGAGTGCCATGTCCTCGATCTCGAGACGGCGCACGGCCCGCTCGAGCTCGTCGACGGCGACCGGCCGGCTGTCGATCTCCATCCGTAGCCGGGACGCCGCCTCATCCATCAGGTCGATCGCCTTGTCGGGGAGGAACCGGGCGGTGACGTACCGGTCGGACAGGGTGGCCGCGGCCACCAGCGCCGAGTCGGTGATCCGCACCCCGTGGTGGACCTCGTAACGCTCCTTGAGTCCGCGCAGGATGCCGATCGTGTCCTCCACGGACGGCTCCCCGACCATCACGGGCTGGAAGCGGCGCTCCAGTGCCGGGTCCTTCTCGATGCGGGTGCGGTACTCGTCCAGCGTCGTCGCGCCGATCATGCGCAGTTCACCGCGGGCGAGCATCGGCTTGAGCATGTTGCCGGCGTCCATCGCGCCCTCGGCCGCGCCGGCGCCGACGACGGTGTGCAGCTCGTCGATGAAGGTGATGATCTGGCCCTCGGCCTCGCGGATCTCGGTGAGCACCGAGGTCAGCCGCTCCTCGAACTCACCGCGCAGCTTGGAGCCGGCGACCATCGAGCCGAGGTCGAGCGAGACGATCCGCCGGCCGCGCAGCGACTCCGGGACGTCGCCCGCGGCCACCCGCAGCGCGAGCCCCTCGACGATCGCCGTCTTGCCGACGCCGGGGTCGCCGATCAGGACGGGGTTGTTCTTCGTGCGCCGGGAGAGTACCTGCACGACCCGGCGGATCTCGGTGTCGCGGCCGATCACCGGGTCGAGCTTGCCGTCGCGGGCCCGCGCGGTGAGGTCGATGGAGTACTTCTCGAGCGCCCGGTAGGCCCCCTCGGGATCCCTGCTGGTGACGCGGCGGGCGCCGCCGCGGACGCGGTCGAACGCGCCGCGCAGGGCGTCCGGGGTCGCGCCCGCCTCGGCGAGGATGCGGGACGCCTCCCCGCCCTCCTCCGCGAGCGCCACGACCAGGTGCTCGACCGAGGTGTACTCGTCGCCGAGTCGGGCGGCCTGGCGCTCGGCGTTGTTCAGGACGGCGACGAGCTGCCGGGACAGCTGCGGCGGCGCCACGTTGGCCCCGGCGGCGCGGGGGAGCCGGCCCACCGCGGCCTCCGCCCGGGAGCGGATGTCCGCCGCCGGGGCGCCGACGGCCTCCAGCAGGGCGGCACCGACACCGTCGGGCGCCTCGAGCAGGGCGGTCAGCAGATGCAGCGGGTCGACGAGCGGCGATCCGTCGCCGGTGGCACGGCTGATCGCGGAGGACAGAGCCTCCTGCGAGCGGGCGGTGAGACGGTCAGCGTTCATGGCGATCCCTGTGTCTCGAGGCGATCCGATGTCGTGCGGTCTTCAGTCACTGGTCCCACGCGATCTCGCGGTTCGGTGGTCGCGACATCGCGTGGAACCGCGCCCGCCAGCTACAACGCTCAGCATACCTGAGTCATTCCCACTCAACTTGCTGGACATGCGTCGGTATGGCCGGCTTTCAGGTGCCGGGGTGTCGTTGTTGTGGAGACGCGGACGGGTCCGGGGCCCGCGCCCGGATGAGCTGCCCGGCGACCGCGGCGCCGGTCCGGGTACCGACGCCGCGTCGCTGCCCGGCCCGGCCCGGCGCCCGGTACCGGCACCCGTGTCGGACTTGTCGTCGGCATCGGACCGGGCTTCGGACCTGGTCTTCGGACTCTGTGTCTGGTGGGGTCGGGGTCAGCGGCGATGGCCCGGTCGCCAGACGACGACCGCGCCTCGCTCGATGGGGACGAGGTCGCGCCGGTGGCTGGCGTGGGCCTCGGCCACCCGGCGGTCCGCGTCGGCCCGGGCCTCGGCGAGCTCCTCCGCCAGCTGACGGACCTGCGCCTGCAACGCGACCACCTGGGCACCAAGGTGCAGAATCTGCCGGATGCCCTCGAGGTTGACGCCCTCCTCCTGGGAGAGGCGCTGGACCTCGCGCAGCAGGGCGACGTCACGGGCGGAGTAGCGCCGGCCACGGCCCGCCGTACGGCCGGGGGTCACCAGCCCGAGCCGGTCGTACGACCGCAGTGTCTGGGGATGCATCCCGGCGAGCTGCGCCGCGATGGAGATCACGTACACCGGGGCGTCGTCGTCGTGCGCCGGGCCGGCCGCGGGGCCGGGCGGCTGGTAATAGGTGGCACCGGGGTCGTGCACCGTGCCACTCCCGTTCATGGGGCTGTTTCTGCCGGGAGACGGCGGCACCATGCCGGCGGGGCCCCCGCCCACCGCCGGCCCGGCAGCCCTCGTTCCGGGGCCTGCACCCGCGCCGCGCGGGGAGCGCGGCGGATCGGACGTACGGTTCGGACGCGCGTTCATGCCCGTCCCTCCATCTGGGCTATCAGGGATTCACGAGGGTCCTCGGGATGCGCCCGCGCGAACTCCTGGAGCGCGGTGCGCGCCTTGGGCGAGAGCTCGGACGGCTTGGGAACGGTCACCTCGAGCGTCACGATGAGGTCACCGTTCTCCCCACCGGGGCGCGGGACGCCCCGGTTGCGGGCACGCAGCCGCCGTCCGCTCGAGGTGCCGGCCGGAACCTTGACCGTCAGCGGGGTGCCGTCGATCGTCGGTACCTTCACCGAGGCGCCCAGGGCCGCCTCGGTGATCGTCACCGGCAGGTTGATCGTCAGGTTGTGGCCCTCCCGCCCGAACACGGGATGGCTCTGCACGTGCACGGTGACCTCGAGGTCACCGGCCGCGCCGCCGCGCTCGCCGGGCGAGCCGCGCCCGCGTACCCGCAGGCGCTGACCGTCGCTGACCCCGGCCGGGATGCGGATGCGCTGCTCGCGCTCGCGGCGGCCGGTGCCGTGGCAGTCGGGGCAGGGGTGGTCGATCAGGCTGCCCTTGCCCAGGCAGTCGCGGCACGGCTCGGACAGCGCGAACCCGCCCTGCGACCGGGAGATCACGCCGAGGCCCCGGCAGACCGGGCACGTCCGGGGGGACGTCCCGGGGCGGGCCCCGATGCCGGCGCAGGTGGCGCAGGTGGCGGCCCCGGGCAGCCGCACCGTCGCCTCGAGGCCGGTCAGCGACTTCTCGAACGAGATGGTCACCTCCGCCGCGATGTCCGTGCCGCGGCGCGGGGCGCGCCCGGTCGGTGACCGCTGGAAGAGGTTGTCGAAGATCCCGCCGAGCCCGCCGCCGCCGTTGCCGTTGAGCAGGTCGTCGAGGTTCAGGTTCCCGGCACCCGGGCCGTAGCCGCCCGGCGTCCCGAACCCGCCCATGCCGCCGCCGCGCCCACCCGCACCCGGGTGGGAGCCGGAGGCGAACAGCGCCCGGGCCTCGTCGTACTCCCGCCGGCGGTTCTCGTCGGAGAGGACGTCGTAGGCCTCGGACACCTCCTTGAAGCGTGCCTCCGCCTTCACATCCCCGGGGTTCTTGTCCGGGTGCAGCTCCCGGGCGAGCTTGCGGTACGCCTTCTTGATGTCGGCCGCGGACGCGTCCTTGGGGACACCGAGAGCGGCGTAGTAGTCCTTCTCAACCATGTCGCGAACACTCACGGCGCCCCTCCTTCCGTCATGAAAGAGCCCGGCGCGCGGGCATCGGGAGCATCCGGGCGCCGAGGGCCAGCCGGCCGCCGGTCAGGTCGGAACGAGCCGTCCCGCCCGGCGCTGAGCACCGGGCGGGAGGCACGCGAACGGTCCATCGGCATGGTTCAGTAGGCCATCTCTTCAGTCGGCGCTGACGGTCGGTCCCCCGCGGTCCGGACCCGGAACACTGCCGGTGTCGTCCGGCAGGGGAGCGTTCTCCCTTCCGGGAGACGCGCCGGCGGCCGGCTGACCCTCGGCGGCGTCATACTCCCCGGGTGGCCCGACCTCGGTCACCCGGTCCGAGATGCCCGCGTCCGGCCCGTCCTCGTACAGCGCGTCACCGCCGTCCTCGGACGGTTCCGCGACCGCGACCTGCGCGGCCCGGAGCACGAAGTCCCCCCGGCGGTAACCCGCCCGGAAGATCTCCACGCAGGTCGTCTCGGCGACGTCCGACCGGTACGAGTGCATCAGGGCGTGGTGCAGGTGCGGGTCGAACACCTCGCCCGGCGCGCCGAACCGCTCCAGGCCCGTCGACTCCAGCGCGGTCTCCAGCGCCTCGGCGATGGCCTTGAATGGCCCCTCGAGATCACCGTGGTCGCGGGCGCGGCCGATGTCGTCGAGTACCCCGAGCAGCCCGCCGAGCAGCTTGGAGACGGCCTGGTCACCGGCGGCGTCGCGCTCGCGCGCGGCGCGCCGGCGGTAGTTGTCGAACTCGGCCTTGAGCCGCTGCAGGTCGGCGGTCCGCTCGCCCAGCTGGCCGCGCAGCGACGCGACCAGCTCGGAGTCGGCGTCGGCCGGGCCCGCCCCGGCCGGGCCCAGGGGCTCGGTGCCGGGGGCGGCCGCACCGGCGGCGGTCCCACGGACCTGGCCGGTCTCCGGGTCGATGCGCCGCCTGTCCTTGACGATGGGCTCCTCCGGGCCGCCGTCCCCGCCGGCCCGGCTGTCGTCCAGCCGGTGCTCGCCGTGGGCAGAGGTCACTTCTTGTCCTCCTCGTCGACGATCTCGGCGTCCACCACGTCGTCGTCGGCCTGGCCCGCCCCGGCTCCGGGAGCGCCCGGGGCACCCTGCGCGCCCGCGGCCTGGGCGTACATCGACTCGCCCATGGCCTGGCTGGCCTTGGTCAGCTCGTCCGCCGCCTCGCGGATCGCGGCGATGTCCGTGCCGCCGACCGCGCCGCGCAGCGTGCTGAGCTTCTCCTCGACGTCGGACTTCACGCCGGCTTCGATCTTGTCGCCGTTCTCGGCCAGGAACCGCTCCGTCGAGTACACGAGGGACTCGGCGCGGTTGCGGGTCTCGGCCTCCTCCCGGCGCTGGCGGTCCTCCTCGGCGTACTGCTCGGCGTCCTGCACCATGCGGTTGATGTCGTCCTTCGGCAGCGCCGAGCCGCCGGTGATCGTCATCGACTGCTCCTTGCCGGTGCCCAGGTCCTTCGCGGACACGTGCACGATGCCGTTGGCGTCGATGTCGAAGGTGACCTCGATCTGCGGCATGCCGCGGGGGGCCGGGGGCAGGCCGGTCAGCTCGAACATGCCGAGCTTCTTGTTGTAGGCCGCCATCTCGCGCTCGCCCTGGAAGACCTGGATCTGCACGGAGGGCTGGCTGTCCTCGGCGGTGGTGAAGATCTCCGAGCGCTTCGTCGGGATCGTCGTGTTCCGCTCGATCAGCTTGGTCATGATGCCGCCCTTGGTCTCGATACCCAGGGACAGCGGGGTGACGTCGAGCAGCAGGACGTCCTTGACCTCACCCTTGAGGACACCGGCCTGCAGGGACGCGCCGACCGCGACGACCTCGTCCGGGTTGACGCCCTTGTTCGGCTCCTTGCCGCCGGTCAGCTCGCGGACGAGGTCCACGACGGCGGGCATCCGGGTCGAACCGCCGACGAGCACGACGTGGTCGACGTCGCTGATCTTGATGCCGGCGTCCTTGACGGCCTGCTGGAACGGGCCCTTGCAGCGGTCGATCAGGTCCTGCGTCATCCGCTGGAGCTCCGCCCGGGACAGCGAGACGTCCAGGTGCAACGGGCCCTCGGCCGACGCGGTGATGTACGGCAGGTTGATCGAGGTCTGGGTGGACTGCGACAGCTCGATCTTGGCCTTCTCGGCGGCCTCGCGCAGGCGCTGCAGCGCCATCTTGTCCTTGCCGAGGTCGACGCCGTGCTGACCGTTGAAGGTCTTGATCAGGTGGTCGGTGATGCGCTGGTCCCAGTCGTCACCACCGAGCTGGGTGTCGCCGGAGGTCGACTTGACCTCGACCACGCCGTCGCCGATCTCGAGCAGGGACACGTCGAACGTGCCGCCACCGAGGTCGAAGACCAGGATGGTCTGCTCCTTCTCACCCTTGTCCAGCCCGTAGGCCAGCGCCGCCGCGGTGGGCTCGTTGACGATGCGCAGGACGTTCAGACCGGCGATGGTGCCGGCCTCCGTGGTCGCCTGCCGCTGGGCGTCGTCGAAGTAGGCCGGGACGGTGATGACGGCGTCGGACACCGACTCACCCAGGTAGGCCTCGGCATCCCGCTTGAGCTTCTGCAGGATGCGGGCGCTGATCTCCTGGGGGGTGAACTCCTTGGAGTCCACCGTCATCTTCCAGTCGGTGCCCATGTGACGCTTGACCGACCGAATGGTCCGCTCGACGTTCGTCACGGCCTGCCGCTTGGCGACCTCGCCGACGAGCACCTCGCCGTTCTTCGCGAAGGCCACGACTGACGGAGTCGTCCGGGAACCCTCGGCATTGGCGATCACCGTGGGCTCTCCACCCTCGAGCACGCTCACGACGGAGTTCGTGGTGCCGAGGTCGATACCGACCGCTCGTGCCATGTCTGTATGCCTCTCGATCATGCTGGCCCGCCTGGTGGAGACCGGCGGGACGCCCTAGTTGGTGTGAGCCCCGGACTGCGTCCTGCGCCGAAGCGTCGGTCGTGTGCGCGGCTGCGTTGGTGCGGATGTTGGTGGTGCGACTGTGGCGATGTGGCGGTGTGGCTGTGGCGCTGCTGTCTCTCGCTGCCACCCGGCTCCGGTCGCGCGCACCCGCGCCCGGATCCGACTTGAGTACGGTCGACTCAGGATGGACGCTCTTAGGATAACCAGACGAACCTGAGTCCTGTCCACTCAATATTGCTCCGTCGGACGGACTTGCAGGGTCGGACACCTCAAGTATCACCTTATGTGGTCGAGACGTCGCTCCTGATGCAGGGCCGGTGCCGCCGCGACTTCCGCCCGGTCGCGGGGCATCCGGCGTCACGGGTATGCCGGGGCCTTGGCGTCTCGGGGTTTTCGGGCATCCTGCGGTTTCGGACTCCAGGGGCTTCGGGCTTCAGGGGCCTCGGGCTCCGGGGCGCGCGGCCTGAGGGCGGGCGCCGATCACCGCGAGGAGGCGCCAGGACAGCCCCGGAGCGCCCGGCGGAGCAAGATCCAGAAAAGCGCGGCGGTTCAGCGACGGCCAGGACTCACCCAACCGCCACGCTTTGCCCGGGAGGGGCTGTGGGGTGATCTTTGAGGGTGGGAGCCCGGGCGTGAGCCGGTGGCGCTGATCAGGGCTGTGCGGCCGGTCGGGGGCGCGGGGCTGTCAGGTTCTTCGAGTCGCCGTGCTGCCCGAGACGCGCCGGCAGGACGGGCCTACGACCCGGATCCGGGCCCGGAGGGCGGGTGGGCGCGGTCGTCGCCGGGGGCGGGGGGCTGGTCGCCCTTTGCCGTCGTCGGGCCGTCGCCTCCGCGGGGCCGGCTCGACGTGCTGATGGACTCGCTGCCCCGTGGCTGGCGGACGGCGGCCAGGATGCGGCCGCGCCGGCCCTCGCCGGGGCGGGCTCGCGGGGGTCCCTCCAGGGACTTGGCGGCGCCTGTTCCGTCCACGTCCAGCAGGCCGATCGCGTCGGTCGCCGTGTCCGTCCCGGAAGCGGGCGGTGGGCTGTCGGTCGGGCCGTCGGGCTGGTCGGCGGCCCGGGCGAGGGGCATGCCGGCGCGGTCGATGAGATCGGCCTGGCGGCCGAGGTCGGCTTCGATCTGGGCGAGGCGCTCGAGCATCTCGGAGGCGTCGCCGCCGCGCTCGCGGATTGTGCGCAGGGCGTCCATCAGGGTGAGCCACTGGTCGCGGTCGACGACGACGTGCTCGGCGAGCCGGTTGGAGGAGTACGGCGGGAAGAGCCGCTGGGCGGCGGCGAGGACCTGCTGGACCTGCCCGGGGTTGAGCCGCCCGGGCTTGCTCCGGACGTACTTGACGACGTCCTTGACGCTGATGATCGTGACGCCGTCCAGCGCGCCGTCGCTCCACAGGACGCTCGCCTCGACCATCACGAGGACCGGGTAGACCGGGATCTTCGTGGTGGGCAGGGCGGCGCGGACCTGGTTGCGCACCTCGCCGCCGAGCCATGAGGTCTTGTCGATCGCGGGCTTGAGCGACTCGCCGTCCACCATGGCACCGCCCTTGGTGTAGCGGACGATGCCCTTGTTGGTGTCGCTGCCGAGGATCATGACGCCGCCGGGACCGATCAGCAGGTGCCCGATTGTGGCCTGCGAGTAGGGGACGGCCCGGTCGTGCATGATCACATAGCCGTGTCGGCGGAGCCGGGAGATCGCGCGGGCGGTCTTGCGCTCAGCCTCGGCCGCCTCGCGCAGGGTCTCGACGTCCGGCGAGACACCGAAGGCGGCCACGGCGATGCCACCGGGCCAGACGATGAGCAGGACCACGAAGACGGCCACGCCGAGACCGGGCAGCCCGAGCCCGAACCCGATGACCAGGCCGAGGCCCATGCCGACCACCGCGGCGCGGATGGCCGCGCGCGGCACCTCGCGCGCCAGGCGGTCGCGTCGGACCATCGCCTGGTTCTCTCGCGCGCGCAGGTATTCCGTGTGCTGGGAGAACCCGGGCCGCCCGGCCCGGGGCGTCGCCGGCCTGGTGCTCGTCGCCATCGTGCCCACCATGGATCGCAGGGGTCGTCAACGTGGTTGGAGACCGTTCTCCGGAGCGCGCCGGGCGTCGTCGCGACAGCGCTGTAGCCGGCCGGCTGAAACCTCTGGCCCGACCCGGTCACGGCGTGATCCCGTGACCGCCCGGACCGAGGCACCCACCCATGGTGCGGGGAGGCTCATGGTCATCACAAGAGTTGACATCAGCGCTCTGGATGATCCACGAGCAACAGGCCGCCGGCCGGCGGAGTGCCACAACACGTGCCACCCGGCGATTGGACCATGTGGTCCCACCTGGGGCTCGTGGGGTGGCCAGACGAGAACGGACGGTGCGGAGAGTCGTGGTTCGGGCGGTTGTCTGCCACTCAAAGTAGCAGGCTCCCCGGCACGCCGGGCAAGATCAGCCCAATAGGTCCCCGATCCCGCCCCACTCGGACCACGTCGTGGCAGGGTCGGGGGTGTTCGGGGTCAGGAGCGGGGGATCTAAAGGTGATGGCCCCCGGGAGCCACCCCGGATGGTGTCGTTGTGGGACTTTCGGAGGGGGAGTGATGCGTGTCCGGTGATCGTGACGTGTCTCTGGTCACTCCGCTCGTCGCGGGTCGTACGGTCACGGGAAGGCTTGCGCTTCGGAGTGGGCCCGATGGCCGTCACGCGGGTCGCGGTGGCAGCGGAACGCTCCGCGTTGATGGCCAAGGGTGGGGCGGCCGTCGCGCTCAGGAAGTTACCGGCGGGTACGGGTAGGCTCGCCGCGTCGCCGGGCGGCACCGGTTGTCGTCGGTCAACACCGGTCAGCACTGACCGGATAGCACAGATGGAGGACCTGTGAGAATCGCGATCGGTCTAGCGATCACGCTGATCGCTCTCGCGGTGGCCGGCCGCCGCGTCTTCTGGCTGACCAGACTGATCAGGTCCGGTCAACCGGCGGAGGGCCGGCTCGACGACCTGCCGACCCGGATCTGGACCGAGATCAGCGAGGTGGGCGGCCAGCGCAAGCTGCTCAAGTGGTCGGTGCCCGGCCTGGCGCACGCCTTCACCTTCTGGGGCTTCACCATCCTCGGCCTGACGATCGTCGAGGCGTACGGGGCCCTGTTCGACCACGACTTCCACATTCCGCTGTTCGGGCACTGGGCGGCCATCGGGTTCCTCGAGGACTTCTTCGCAGTCGCCGTGCTCGCGGGCCTGATCACCTTCACGGTCATCAGGCTGCGCAACGCCCCGGCCCGGCTTGACCGCAAGTCCCGGTTCTACGGCTCCCACATCGGCCCGGCCTGGGTCATCCTCGGGATGATCACACTGGTCATCGTGACCCTGCTGATCACCCGTGGCGCCCAGTTCAACGCGGGCACCCACCCGCAGGGCGACACCAAGTGGGCGTTCGCGTCCTGGCTGGTCAGCCTGCCGCTGGATGCCTTCTCGGAGCACACCAACGAACACATCGAGACGGTGTTCCTGCTCCTCAACATCGCGATCATCATGGGCTTCCTGGTGCTGGTGGTCTACTCCAAGCACCTGCACATCGGCCTGGCGCCGATCAACGTCATCCTCAAGCGGGAGCCGGTCGCGCTCGGCCCGCTGGGCACCACGCCCGACATCGAGAAGCTGATGGAGGAGGACGAGCCGATCGTCGGGGTCGGCAAGGTCGAGGACTTCTCCTGGAAGGCCATGCTCGACTTCTCCACCTGCACCGAGTGCGGGCGGTGCCAGAGCCAGTGCCCGGCCTGGAACACCGGCAAGCCGCTGTCGCCCAAGCTCCTGATCATGGACCTCCGGGACCACCTCTTCGCGAAGGCTCCCTACCTGCTCGCGCCCAAGGGCGCCGAGGACGGCGAGAGCGCCGAGGAGACCACGAAGGCGGCCGCCAGCGCGTCCGAGGACGGCTCCGGCAAGCACAAGGTGCACCACCACGTGCCCGAGTCCGGCTTCGGCCGTGTCCCCGAGCCCGGTCAGCCCCAGGTGGACCGCCCGCTCGTCGGCACCGCGGAGGAGGGCGGGGTCATCGACCCCGACGTCCTGTGGTCGTGCACCAACTGCGGGGCCTGTGTCGAGCAGTGCCCGGTGGACATCGAGCACGTCGACCACATCGTCGACATGCGCCGCTACCAGGTCATGATCGAGTCGGCGTTCCCGTCCGAGGCCGGCGTGATGCTGCGCAACCTGGAGAACAACGGCAACCCGTGGGGTGTCTCGCCGCGCTCGCGCACCGAGTGGACCGACAACCTGCCGTTCGAGGTGCGTATCCTCGACGAGGGCGAGCAGATCCCGGACGAGGTCGAGTACCTCTACTGGGTCGGCTGCGCCGGCGCCATCGAGGACCGGGCCAAGAAGGTCGCGCGCTCCTTCGCCGAGCTGCTGCACACCGCCGGGGTCGAGTTCGCCATCCTCGGCAGCCAGGAGTCCTGCACCGGTGACCCGGCGCGCCGCCTCGGCAACGAGTACCTCTACCAGGAGATGGCGAAGGCCAACATCGAGCTGTTGAACGAGACGGGCGTCAAGAAGATCGTCGCGACCTGCCCGCACTGCTTCAACAGCCTCGCCCGGGAGTACTCCTCGCTCGGCGGGACGTTCGAGGTCGTCCACCACACGCAGCTGCTCGGCAAGCTCGTCGAGGAGCGCAAGCTCGTCCCGATCACCCCGATCGACTCCTCGGTGACCTACCACGACCCGTGCTTCCTCGGCCGGCACAACAAGGTCTACACCCCGCCCCGGGAGATCCTCGAGGCCATCCCGGGCATCCGTGGCCAGGAGATGCACCGCTGCAAGGACCGTGGCTTCTGCTGCGGCGCCGGCGGCGCGCGGATGTGGATGGAGGAGAAGATCGGAAAGCGGGTCAACGTCGACCGCATGGAGGAGGCCCTCGGCCTCGATCCCGATGTGGTCTCGACGGCCTGCCCGTTCTGCATCGTGATGCTCTCCGACGCCGTCACCGAGAAGAAGCTCGCCGGCGAGGCCAAGGAGAGCGTCGAGGTGCTCGACGTCTCGCAGCTGCTGGCCCGCTCACTGGTCGCGCCGACGCCCACGCCGACAGCGGAGCCGCTGAGCAGCTGAACCGGTAGCGAGCGGATCAGGCAGTAGCCACGCCGTCGCGGCCGCCCCCGGGGATTCGGGGGCGGCCGTCGTCGTGTGTGCGGTCAGGCGCCGTGTGATCCGTTGGGGATCTCGGGCACGGCCGCCCGGGTGAAGTCGCGGTAGGCACGGGACGGCGTCGGCCCGCGCTGACCCTGGTACCGGGAGCCGTAGACCGCCGAGCCGTACGGGTGCTCGGCCGGCGTCGACAGCCGGAACAGACAGAGCTGGCCGATCTTCATCCCGGGCCAGAGCTTGATGGGCAGCGTCGCGACGTTCGACAGCTCCAGCGTCACGTGGCCGGAGAAGCCCGGGTCGATGAACCCGGCGGTCGAATGGGTCAGCAGGCCCAGCCGGCCCAGGCTCGACTTGCCTTCGAGTCGGCCGGCGAGGTCCTCCGGGAGCGTCACGACCTCCAGCGTCGACCCGAGCACGAACTCTCCCGGGTGCAGGACGAACGGCTCGTCGCCCTCGGGCGCCACGAGCTCGGTGAGATCCTCCTGCTCCACGGCCGGGTCGATGTGGCTGTAACGGTGGTTCTGGAACACCCGGAACGCGCGGTCGAGCCGCAGGTCCACGCTGGACGGCTGGATCAGCCCCTCGTCGTAGGGGTCGAGCCGGACGCGGCCGGCGGTGATCTCGGCCCGGATATCCCGGTCGGACAGCAGCACGTTCGTGGACGCTACCGCAGCCGCCTGGACGTCCTGCCGGCATGAGCCCGGTGGATCATCGCGGCCCTCTGATGGCGGGATGTGCGGACTGCGGTGATTTCGCCGCCGTCGCGGTGTGGGAGTCGTGGTGTCTCGGGTAGGAGCATCCCGGACGCGTGCGAGGTTGCCGTCACGGGACATCGCCTTCGGTGACACTCTGACTGCGGAGGGAACTGCCGTGCGGAGAGGGAACCGGTCCGCGCGAGGGAGCTGGCGACGCAGCCGGACGACGATCCAGGATGGGGACCGATGCTGGGGCTACCGGATCACATCGAGGCATGCCTGTTCGACCTGGACGGGGTACTGACCCGTACCGCCGCCGTCCACGCCGCGGCGTGGAAGGAGATGTTCGACGACTTCCTCGAGAACTGGGCTAGGCGGTCCGGTGACCCGTTCGTCCCCTTCGACATCGCCACCGACTACGCCGACCATGTGGACGGCCGCCCGCGCGCCGACGGCGTGCGCGCGTTCCTGGACTCCAGGGGCATCCACCTCCCGCCCGGAGTGCCCGGCGACCCGCCGTCCGGGATGACGATCCAGGCGCTCGCCACCCGGAAGAACATCCTGCTTCTGGAGAAGCTGAAGGAGATGGGCGTGGAGGTGTTCGCCGGCTCCGTCCGCTACCTGGAGGAGCTCGAGCGTGCCGGCGTGCCGCGTGCGGTCGTGTCGTCCAGTGCGAACTGCGCCGAGGTGGTGCGGGCCGCCGGCATCGAGCACCTGCTGCTGGCGCGGGTCGACGGCCTGGTCGCCGAGGAGCGCGGCCTGGCCGGCAAGCCGGCCCCCGACACCTTCCTGGCCGGTGCCGAGGCGCTGGGGGTGGCCCCCGGCGCCGCCGCCGTCTTCGAGGACGCCATCGCCGGGGTGCAGGCGGGCCGGGCCGGTGGCTTCGGCTACGTGGTGGGGGTCGACCGGGTCGGCCACGCCGAGGCGCTGCGCGGCAACGGCGCCGACCGGGTGGTCGAGGACCTCGCCGAACTGCTCGGTGGAGGTTCGACCGGCCCGGCCTCCGCTGGCTCCGCGTCTGGCGGCTCCGCGTCTGCCGGCCCGGCCACCGGTGGGGGCGACGCGTGATCGGCAGGCCCTCCTACCCCATCGAGTCCTGGTCGCTGACCGAGCACGGGCTCGACATCGACGACCTGGCCCGCTCCGAGTCGCTGTTCTCGCTGTCCAACGGGCACGTGGGCATGCGCGGGAACCTCGACGAGGGCGATCCGCACGGGCTGCCCGGTACCTACCTGAACTCCGTCCACGAGCTGCGGCCGCTTCCGTACGCCGAGGCGGGATACGGATACCCCGAGTCCGGGCAGACGGTCATCAACGTCACGAACGGCAAGATCGTCCGCCTGCTGGTCGACGACGAGCCGTTCGACGTCCGCTACGGGGACCTTCTCGCGCACACCCGCACGATCGACTTCCGCGAGGGGGTGCTGCGCCGGGAGGCCGACTGGGTCTCCCCGGCCGGGCAGCGGGTCAGGATCCGCACCCAGCGTCTCATCTCCTTCTCCCAGCGCTCCGCCGCCGCGATCCACTACGAGATCGAACCGGTGGGCGACACCGCGCGGGTCGTCATCCAGTCCGAGCTGGTCGCCAACGAGCAGCTTCCGGGGCGCAGGGGCGACCCGCGCGCCGCCGCCGTCCTGGAGTCGCCGCTCATCTCCGAACGGCACCGCGCCCGCGAGACCATGGTCGAGCTCGTCCACCGCACCCGGCACAGCGACATCCGGGTCGCCGCGGCGATGGACCACATCTTCGACGGCCCGCGTTCGCTCGGTGTCACCTCGGAGAGCGAGCCCAACACCGGCTGGGTCACCGCGACGGCCGTCCTCAAGCCGGGCGAGACCCTGCGGATGGTCAAGTTCCTCGCCTACGGCTGGTCCGAGCAGCGCTCCCTGCCGGCGCTGCGCGACCAGGCCACCGCCGCCCTCGTCGCCGCCCGCCAGACCGGCTGGGACGGCCTCGTCGCCGAGCAGCGCGAGTATCTGGCGGACTTCTGGCGCCGGTCCGACGTCGAGGTCGACGGGGACGCCGAGGTGCAGCAGGCCGTCCGGTTCGCGCTCTTCCACGTCCTGCAGGCCGGCGCGCGGGCCGAGCGCCGGGCCATCCCCGCGAAGGGGCTCACCGGCCCCGGGTACGACGGTCACGCCTTCTGGGACACAGAGAGCTACGTCCTGCCCGTCCTCACCTACACCGTGCCGGCCGCCGCCGCCGACGCGCTGCGCTGGCGGCACTCGATCCTCCCGCTGGCCCGCGAGCGTGCCCAACTACTCAACCTCGACGGCGCGGCCTACCCCTGGCGCACCATCCACGGCGAGGAATGCTCCGGCTACTGGCCCGCCGGGACGGCGGCCTACCACGTCAACGCCGACATCGCCGACGCCGTCCTGCGCTACCTGTGGGCCACCGAGGACGAGCAGTTCGAGCTCGAGGTGGGTCTGGAGATCCTCATCGAGACGGCGCGGCTGTGGCGTTCCCTCGGCCACCACGACCTCTCCGGCCGTTTCCGCATAGACGGTGTGACCGGCCCGGACGAGTACTCCGCGCTCGCCGACAACAACGTCTACACCAACCTGATGGCCCAGCGGAACCTCGTCGGGGCGGCCGACGCCGTCCGGCGCCATCCCGAACACGCCCGGGCCTTCGGGGTCGACGCGGAGACCGCCGCGAGCTGGCGCGACGCCGCCGAGGACATGTTCATCCCGTTCGACAAACGCCTCGGGGTCCACCCGCAGTCCGAGGGATTCACCGAGCACCAGGTGTGGGACTTCGAACAGACCAGGCCGGAGCAGTATCCGCTGCTGCTCCACTTCACCTACTTCGACCTCTACCGCAAGCAGGTCGTGAAACAGGCCGACCTGGTACTGGCGATGCAGCGCCGCGGCGACGCGTTCACCGCCGAGCAGAAGGCGCGCAACTTCGCCTACTACGAGGCGCTCACCGTCCGCGACTCGTCGCTTTCCGCCTGCTGCCAGGCCGTCATGGCAGCCGAATGCGGTCACATGTCCCTCGCGCACGACTACCTGCGCGAAGCTGCCTTCATGGACCTGAAGGACATCGAGCACAACACCGGCGACGGCCTGCACATGGCCTCGCTGGCCGGCAGCTGGATCGCGCTCGTCGAGGGCTTCGGCGGGCTGCGTGACACCGGTGAGCTGCTCTCCTTCAGCCCCCGCCTGCCCGAAGGCCTCAGCCGGCTCGCCTTCGGCCTGCGCGTGCGCTCCCGCCAGCTCCGCGTCGAGGTGGTCGACTCGTCCGCCACCTACACGGTGCTCGAGGGCGAGGCGATCACGATTCTGCACCACGGCGAGAAGGTCCGCGTCTCACCCGACCAGCCCTGCAAACTGGACGTCCCACCGGTGCCGGCACAGGAACGCCCGAGGCAGCCCGCCGGCCGGGAGCCGCTGCGGTTCCTGCACCAGGGCAACGGCACCGAGGTCACCCGCGCGGCCGACGTCCACCCCGTCGACGGGTGACCGGGCCGTGGGCCGACCAGGGTGACAGACCGGGGCGGACCAGCCTGAGCGCGAAGTCCGGGGGTGGCGGTGGAACACGTGCCGCCCGAGTCCAGTAAGATGCGGTAGCACCATGCGGGCGTAGTTCAGAGGCAGAACACGAGCTTCCCAAGCTTGCAACGCGGGTTCGATTCCCGTCGCCCGCTCGAGCCGGTTCGCTGTGGTTGCCGCCCCTGGGGGGCGGCTTCCCGGGGGGCCGTTGTTTTTTTCGGGGGGCGACCCCCGAAGCCCCCGAGCGGCGGGCCTGGTTGGCTGGTGGGGGTGGTTCTCCCTCTTGGGGGTGGGTCCTGCCTCGGTGCGCTGCAGTCGTCCGATCCTCGCGGCACGTTCAACAGGATCGTTCGTGTCGAGCTACCTTCGGCTGAGCCGTTCAGGCACGTTCACTCACCGGGAAGCCCCTGGTCGACGACGGCGTCGAGGTCAGCGAAGAAGCTGTCGGCGTCGAGCGGCGCCTCGTGCGCGAACATCGCGAGGACCTACGTCGCCCAGCTCGTAGCCGGGCAGCGCCGCCGCCACCCGCGCTCGGTCAATCATCATGATCGGGCGCCCGGCCTCCGGTGATGCTTATCGGAGACCATCGCGAAACCGCCCGTTTCCCCCGGCACGATGAGTGATCCTATGGCTGCGCACCGGACGACCGGACGGCAGGGCCACGCCGTCCCAGCGTTCCGCCTCACCGACCGGCACCGATGATGCTGTGGCGTGCGCTGACATACTTCCGGGGCACCCCCGGTTCCTGTCCGCGGGGGAGCGGCGGTCCGCGGTGGCAGTTTGCCCGGTTCCAGCCGGGGGAGCCTGCCGGCGCAGGCACACGTCCCACCATCGAGGAAAGGCTGATCGCATGGGCGTTTCGATTGAAACCCTCTCGCAGGGAGACGGCAAGACTTTCCCCAAGAAGGGGGACCGGGTGACGATTCACTACGTCGGCACCCTGCGTGACGGCCGGCAGTTCGACTCGTCCCGTGACCGGGGCGCGCCGTTCGTCACCGAGATCGGTGTCGGCAGGGTCATCAAGGGATGGGACGAGGGGGTTCCCCAGCTTTCCCTCGGTGAGAAGGCCGTGCTCACCATCACGCCCGACTACGGGTACGGCCCCGGCGGTTTCCCGCCCGTCATCCCGCCGAACTCCGACCTCCTCTTCGAGGTGGAGCTTCTCGCCATCAACTGACCTGGTGACAGAGCTGGGAGCGCGCGGACCGGCGGCAGCCCGCGCGGGCCGCCGCCGGCCGCGTTCCACCTGGCGGCCGAGAGCCGCGTCAGGGAGATGGGCAGCTCACGGTGATGTGCAGGTCACGGTGATGGGCAGGTGGCGCCGGCCCATCCCATGACCATGCAGTAGGTGCCGCGGCTGACCTTCCACTCGCCATCGACGATCAGGGCGTTACCGTTCTGCTCCCCGAAGTCGATCCCGCCCTGGTAGGCGATGCGGAAACGAAGCGCCGCGTGCCGCGGGTCGGTGAAGACGATGTCGCTCGTGGTCACAGCGGCGGTGTGTGTCGCCTCGGGGAAGTTCTGTATCGCCTGCGCGAGGGTGTCAGCCAGGTCCGGGCCGTCCTCGACCGCGGCGAGGCTGTGCGCCGGGTCCTGGCCGCCGGTGAACGCCTGCGCGTAGGCCGCCTTGACGGCGGCCTCCGCCCGGGCGCGGACGAACGGCTGGGGTCCGTTTCCCCCGGCCAGGGCCGCCTGCGCGGGGATCATGGCCGAGACCGCGGCGACCAGGAGCGTCAGTGCGGCCAGGTGCCGCCTCCGGCGCGTGCGGGTGGTTCCGTTGCCGGCCGGGCGTCGGCCCGGTCGATCGGACATCGTCATCGAGTCCTCCTCTGCGGCGTGGTTGCCGCATTCGGATAGATGCCGGCATGTCCGGTCAGGTTGACGCGAAACGGGCGGAATCTCCTGGGGCAGGGACGATCGCCTGGATGTGCACCGTGAACAGCGATTCGCCTGCCGGCGGACAGCGCGCGGTGCTGTGCGGAGTGGCGAGTGGTGTCAGCGGTTGACGTACGTGCCGTCGCAGCTGTAGATCCGCGTCCTGCCGTCGTCGTTGTCGTCGACGTAGCTGAGCTTGAGGCTTCCGTCGTAGATCCAGCCGGCGGTGGTGGAGCCGTCCAGGCGGGCCCACCACCACAGGTTGTTGTGGCCGTTGACGACGCTGCAGTGCAGCCAGACCTTCTTGCCCTTGGCCAGGCTCGCGACCGCGCCGCATGCCGCGTACGGCCCGCTGCGCAGCGAGGAGGCCTCGGTCAGCACGCCGTACCCGTCGCCGTTGTAGCCGTGGCTCGGGCTGCCGGGGCATCCGCTCACGGCCGTGCTGGACGGCGCCGGTTTCGGGGTGGGGGCCGGTGCCTGTGGCGCGGTCGCTCCCGGCGTGGTCGCGGCCGGCGGTGGGGTGAGGGGAGTCGCGGGGCCGCCCGCGCCCGCGGGCGGTGAACCGGGCGCGCCGGCTCCCAGCCCACCCGGTGGGGTGCCGGGAACGGGCAGGCCCGGCCCGGGCGCCACCGGACCGGGGAGGCCCGCCTTCGGATCGAAGGGCGGCCTGGCGGGGTCCGCCGTGGGCCCGTTCACGGCCGAGGCGACCATGGGCGTGGAGGGCGACGGCTCGTCGGAGCGGGTGAGCAGCACGGCGGCGAGCGCGCAGACCACGACGAACGCGACCGCGCCGATCGCGCCGACCAGCCAGGGACGGCGGCCGTGGCCGGACCGGCGCGGTGCCCCACCCGCCGCGACGCCGCCGGCCGCTGGGATGCCGCCGGCTCCGGCGGGGGCGGCGGTAGGCGGTTCGGTGAAGGCCGGGGACGGAGCTGGAGCTGGAGTCGGGGGTGGGGTGGGCAGCGGGGCGAGGTGGTAGCGGGTTACCTCGGCGGCGACGGTGGGGGGCAGCCACCCCGCGCCGGTGGTCAACTGTTCGTCCGAGGTCAGCCGGTCGATCGGGGCGATCAGTCGGCAGAGCTCGATCAGCTCGGTGGGGGTCGGCCGGCGCGCGGGGTCCTTCTCCAGGCAGTGGGCCAGAACGTCGCGTACCTGCGGCGGGCAGCCATCCCAGTCGGGCTGCTGGTGCTCGATGCGGTGGAAGACGGCGGCGTCGACGCCGAACGGCGGCCGGCCGGTCAGGGCGTAGTAGGCGGTGGCCCCGAGGGCGAAAATGTCACCGGATCGGTCGAGCTGCGCCCCGCGAACCTGTTCGGGAGCCATGAAGGCGGGTGTTCCGAGGCGCGCTCCGGTCTGTGTCATCGCGGCCGTCGCGGCGTCGAGGGCGCGCGCGACACCGAAGTCGATGACGCGCGGGCCGTCCGCCGCGAGAATGACGTTTCCTGGTTTCAGGTCGCGGTGGATCACCCCGACCCGGTGAATGGACTGCAGGGCCTCCGCGACACCCGCGATCAGCATCAGGACGGTCGTGGCGGGCAGCGCACCCGTCCGTGCCACGGCTATCGCGAGCGACGGGGCGGGGACGTAGGCCGTGGCGATCCACGGGCGCACCGCGTCGGGATCGGCGTCGATGACCGGAACCGTGTAGGGGCCCTGCACCCGCTGTGCGATCGCGACCTCTTTCGCGAACCGGGCGCGGAAGTCGGGGTCGGCGGCGAACTCCGGACGGACCACCTTGACCGCGAGCGGTCGTCCGCCGGGGGTGTGCGAGAGGTACACGGCGCCCATGCCGCCCTCGCCGATCCGGGCCCGCAGCGGGTAGCCGCTGATCTCGTCCGGGTCGTGCGCGGTGAGCGGGGTGAAGACGGCGTCCCAGGCACGGGTGAACGTTCCGCCCGCCGCCGACGTCCCGCGTGTCGGCGTCTCGGGTGGGAGGGACGCGGGTTGCGGTGCGTGGCCACCGGATGGCGGCGGGTGCGGGTCGCTTCCCACCGTCCTCGGTGGCGTGCTGCGCATCATGCCCTCCGGATGCCGGCCCGCTTCGGTTCCGGCATGCCGGCTGAGACCGCCGGAACCGGATGAAGATCGTCAAAACCAGTCGAGACTGCAGAAACCGGTCGAGATCATCGGAAAATGCCGATCTTCATCATATTGGCCGGTCAGCGGGCGGCCAGCGGAGGGTGGAGCCCCGGGACGCGCTACCGGGGCGCGTGCGGCTCCTGACCGGCCGCCGGCGCCGGGGCTTCCGCCGGACGTTCCAGGCGCGGCCAGATGTCCGGTTGTGACCCGTCGACGTCGGTGAAGCCGTACTCGGCCGCGAGCTGGCCGGAGGTCACCGAGCGCTGGTTCCAGCGGGCCCGTCCCGGATCGGCGGCCAGCGCGGCGACGGCGCGCCCGACATAACGCGGCGACTCGGAGAACGCGAAGTCCGGCGGAGCACCGCCGGTCGAGGCGCTGTCGGGCGGGGCGAGGGCGTCGCGCCAGGTCTCCTCGGTGACGCCGAACGCCTCGAGCATCATCTCCGAGCGCAGCCAGCCGGGCGTGACGGCGACGGCGGTCCCGCCGTGCGGGGCGATCTCGTGGCCCTGCGAGAAGGCGAGCCGGTTCACGGCGACCTTGGCGAGGTCGTAGTACACGGAGATCCGGTAGTTGGCCGCGTTGTAGTCCGTCGTCCCGTCGGTCACCTCGACGACCAGCCCGCCCGGGCGGTCGATCAGCAGCGGGAGCAGGTGGTGGGAGGTGATCAGGTGGGTGTCCACGGCGAGCCGCAGGATGCGCATCCCGCGGTCGAGGCCGTGTTCCCAGACCGGCGTGTCCCACTCGCTCGGCCCGCCCTTGAGGACCTCGCCGCCCCAGATGTCGTTGACGAGCACGTCTAGGTGCCCGTGCTCGGCGCGGACGCGGTCGGCGAGCCGCCGCACCTGCTCCGGGTCCAGATGGTCGACGGGGACGGCGATGCCGGCACCACCGAGCCCGGTGACGAGCTCCGCGGTCTCCTCGATCGTCTCGGCGCGGTCGTAGTCGGAGCGCAGGACGCCCGTCCTGCTGCTGCGGCCGGTGCAGATGACGGTGGCGCCGGCCTCACCGAGGGCCGCCGCGATCCCGCGACCCGCGCCGCGGGTGGCACCGGCGACGACGGCCACGCGCCCGCGAAGGGCGCTCCTGTCGGGAGCCCAGGGCGTGCGGACCGCCGCGGCCGCCGTGCGGACCGTCGCGGGTGGTGTCGCCTGCGCGGACATGGGCCCGAATATGCCAGCGGGCGGGTCAGTGGCGGAACTGGACCGGATCGACGGCGAGCCGGTTCGTGGCCGCCCAGTCCCGGCCCCACTCCCACATCGCCTGCAGCACCGGGCCGAGGGACCGGCCCTGCGCCGTCAGCGCGTACTCGACGTGCGGCGGTGCCGTGCTGACGGGTATCCGGTCGACGATTTGGATCGCCTCGAGCTCCCGCAGCCGCTGCGCCAGCATCTTCTCGGTGATGTCGGGGATGAGCCGGCGCAGCTGTGCGAACCGTAGCCGGTCGTGTTCCTTCAGATGGGCGAGGACGACCGGCGTCCACTTCCCGCCGATGACGTCGACCGTGACCTCGACGTGGCAGTGATAGCTGCGGCCGGGCCGCGCCGTGCCCGGGGGCTGGGGCGTGTCCGGGGACATCGTCACCACTCCTCACCACTCCTCGCGGGACGCCGTGCCCGCATGGTACGCACTTTTTTGTGCGTACCCCGCGGATCGCCTATGCCAGGTTTCCCGCTGATAGTTTCGGGTTCTCCCCAGTCGCCGGAGGTGAAAAGGTGATCCGGCTGTGATCGTTGAGTACATCCGATACCGGATACCGGAACACAGTACTGACGAGTTCGAGAAGGCGTATTCGCGAGCCGCAGCGGTGCTCGAGCGGTCGCGGAACTGCCTGTCGTTCGAGCTCACCCGCTGCGTCGAGACGAACGTCCAGTACATCCTGCGCATTCAGTGGGATTCGGTCGCCGGTCATCTGGACGGCTTCCGGCGGAGCGCGGAGTTCCGTGAGTTCCTGGCGCAGATCGGGCCGTACGTCGAACACATCGAGGAGATGCAGCACTATTCTCCCACGGCGGTCGCCGGGCGGGGCGGGGGAGCACCCGAGCCGCCCACCCTTTACGAATGGGCCGGCGGCGCCGAGGCCTTCGAGCGGCTCCTTACCCGTTTCTACGAGACCGTCGTCGAGGACGACCTTCTCGCGCCGCTGTTCGCGGGCATGAATCCGGCGCACGCCCACCACGTGGCGATGTGGCTCGGCGAGGTTTTCGGTGGCCCGGCCGAGTACACCGAGAAACGCGGCGGGTACGAGAACATGCTCGCCCACCACGTCGGCAGGGCCATCACCGAGCCGCAGCGCCGACGGTGGGTGAGCCTGCTCGTCGACGCGGCGGACGAGGTCGGGCTGCCGGGCGATCCCGAGTTCCGGGCGGCGTTCATGGGCTATGTCGAATGGGGCACCCGCCTCGCCGTCGAGAACTCCACGCCCGGCGCCACACCCATGCCGCACGCGCCGGTTCCGCGTTGGGGCTGGGGCGTAGCGCCGCCCTGGCAGCCATCCTGAGCCGCTTTCAGTCGGTGGGTGGTGGCGGCGGTGCCGCTCGCGCGAGCCGGCCGGCAAGCTCGCGGACGCGGTCGACGAGCTCGGGCGGTTCGAGCACGTCGAAGTCCGCGTCGACGAGGCTGAGGTAGATCGCGAGCGCGTCCAGCGAGTTGGAACCCGTCCGGACCAGGCAGCTCTCGTCGTCGAGTGCCTCGATCACGGCGGAGGTCGGGCTGAGCGAGGCGGCGATCACCCCGGCGGGTGCGTGGTAGCGCACGCGGGCCTGGTACCGGTACCCGGCGGTGGAGACCGACCAGGACGTGTACGCCTGGATGTCGTCCGCGGGTGGGTCCCGGGGGGTGAACCTCGGGCCGGTCGGGGTCTTCGGCGCGATGCGGTCGAGGCGGAAGTTGCGCCAGGCGCCACGGCCGACGTCCCAGGCGATGAGGTACCAGCGCCACCCGGTGTGGACGAGGGTGTGCGGTTCGGCGATCCGCGCGGTCGGTGTCCCGTTGTGGTCGCGGTAGTCGAACCGCAGCTGCTGGTTCTCGCGGCAGGCGGTCGCCACGGCCATCAGGACGTCCGGGTCGACGGCCGCGGGATTCGTGCCACGCAGGGAAACTGTGACCGAGTGTAGCGCCAACACCCGGTGCCGAAGCCGGGTCGGCAGGACCTGCTCGAGCTTCGTCAGCGCACGGATGGCGGACTCGGCGATGCCCTCGACCGAGCCGCCGGCGGCGGTGCGCAGGCTCACGGCGACGGCGACGGCCTCGTCGTCGTCGAGCAGCAGGGGCGGCAGCTGGGCACCCGCGCCGAGGCGGTAGCCACCGGCCGTGCCGGGTGCGGCGTGCACGGGGTAGCCGAGGCTGCGCAGCTTGTCGACGTCCCGCCGGACGGTGCGGGCGGTGACCCCGAGCCGGTCGGCCAGGTCCGCCCCGGACCAGTCTCGGTGGGTCTGCAGCAGCGAGAGCAGCCGGAGCAGGCGGGCCGAGGTCTCGAGCATGTCCCGAGTCTGCCGTGGCCAGCGGACAGCTTCGGTCCGCGATCGGCCGCTTCTCGTCGGATGCTTTACGACTGATCCGGTTGATTGTCCGGAAAGTGGTAGGGCCGCATGAGGCCACAAGTGGACACATGTCACGTTCCCGGGCCCGGCGTGATCCCGTGGATCGGGGGGATGGCCCAGAAGACGCCACGAACCCTGACCGGTCAGCTACCTTCCCCTACATGCGCGGTCTGGGGCGTGGTGGATCATCACTTTCCGAGATGGGACCGTCGCGGTGCGAGGAGGTCTGATATGTGTCATCTGTTCGCGATGAGCAGCGGCGGCGAGCGGATCCAGGCGACCTTCTGGCTGCTGGACGCGCCAGACAGCCCGCGGGCCCAGACCCGCCGTCCCCCGGACGGCGCGGGCTTCGGCTTCTTTGACGACGAAGGCCGGCCCGAGGTGGTCAGGCAGGCGATTCGTTCCCGCGCCGACACGGCGTTCGCCCGCGAGGCGCAGCAGGTCACGTCGTCGACGTTCGTCGCGCATGTGCGGCACGCCTCGACCGGGCGGGTCGATGACCGCAACACACACCCATTCGTCCAGGATGGTCGGATCTTCGCCCACAACGGGGTCATCGAGGGGCTGGGTAAGCTCGACGCAGAGCTTGGCACGACATGCTCCGGCGTGCTCGGCGACACCGACTCGGAGCGCTACTTCGCCCTGATCACCCGCGAGATCGCGGCGCGGGACGGCGACGTCGCGGCGGGCATCACGGCCGCGGCGAACTGGATCGCCGAGAACCTGCCGCTCTACTCGATCAACATGATCCTGGCCAGCGGGGACGATCTGTGGGCGCTGCGGTATCCCGACACGAATGGTCTGCATGTGCTCCAGCGGGCCCCGGGCGGGCGTAACAACCGTCACCTGGATCACGCCAGCCCGTTCAGCGAGATCCGGGTCCGCTCGGTCGACCTGACGACCCGCCCCGCGGTGGTCGTCGAGAGCGAGCGGATGGACGAGGACCCACGGTGGCGGCTGATGGCCAGCGGGGAACTGCTGCACGTCGGCCCGGACCTCAAGGTGACGTCCAGCATCGTCGTGGCCGGCCCGCCGGCGCATCCGCTGACCCTCGACGACCTTCGTCCCGAGGCGGCCGCGTCGCAGACGACCGCCGTCCCCGACCTCCCGGTCTCGGCCTGAGCGCGGGCACGGTCTGAGCTCGGAGCGGTCTGAGCGGGCACAGCCGGGGCGGGCGGCCGGGGCGGGGAGCGTGCCGGCCATGACTTCACCACAGCCTGTGGATAACTTGTGGAAAGTGTGTGGAGAGCTGTGGACAGCTGCGGCCCCCGCCCGCGCCACCCGGCCGCCCCGCCAGACCGGCATCCCTGGTGGGGCAGGCTTTTCGAGCTGGCTCCGGCGCGCGCCGCCTGCCCCGTCCGGCGGTGGACGGCCTGTTGACGGCGGACAGCACCGGGCGGGCATCGGGCGGGCGCCGTGGCACTACCCGGAGACGGCGGCCTACGGCCCGATCGGGCCAGCGTGAGCACCACTTCCGGGCGGGCCCGTCGACACCGGGCGGGAGCGGCGCGACCTGGATGACTCGCTTCCGTTTCGCCGGACGACGTCCCGCGGGGGGGCCGCACGGTCCCCGTCGGCCGTGACGATTGTCCCCTCTCGTGGTTATGGTCGACTCAGGGCCCTCCCCGCTCGAACCGCCGCCGTGGTGGCATCCCGGTCATCCCGGGGCGGCACTGCCGAAACGTCGAGTACGCAAAGCCGGTCAGATACGCAATACCGGCCAAGTGCGCTATATCAGTCAAATACGTAAAGGCCGGTCGAGTACGCAACGCCGGAGTTCAGGCCTTGGCCGGCCCGAAAGCGCCGATCGCCTGGATGAATCATCGCACCGCATGGCCGGATGGTGGGGTCACCTGAGCTCCGGGATTCCGGCTTCCAGCCGGAACACCCGTCACCGGACACCGTGGATCCGCGGCCGTTGGTGTCACCGGCGGCCGTTGACCGACATGAAAGACATCGACGACCTGCGACGACACCCGCGACCGCGGTGGACAGAGTGGACAACCCGGACTGGCAGCTCGGACGGACAAGGGACGGACGTCCCGAATCGCCGGGGTGACATACCCATCAGGACCACGTCGAGACGTGAGGAGGACCGCGGCATCGGGTAGGAGGACCCGATCGGATCGCGACGTCGATGACGACGATGTGACCAGCGAGAAGGGATCACGAGTGACCATAAATGTCGCCAGGACCGGGCTCTGGATGCCCGCCGGGCAGTGGCCACGTGGCACGGCCGAACGTCGCGACACCGCCCAGGAGCTCGAGGAGCTCGGCTACGAGATGGTCTGGTTGGGCGGCGCGACGGCGGACCTGGAACTACCGGCGGCGCTGCTGGAGTCCACCGAGAACCTGTGTGTAGGCACCGGGATCCTGAACATCTGGACCGAACCGGTCGACCTGCTGGCCGACACCTACGGCATGTTGGAGAAGGCCCATCCCAGCCGCCTGCTGCTCGGGGTGGGAACCGGGCACGCGAAGCGGGTCGAGGCGACGACGGGTCGCCGCTACCACCACCCCTACGGCGCCGTCCTGTCCTACCTCGACGCGCTCGACGCGGTGGGCATCCCCGTCTCGGCGCGGGTGCTGGCAGCGCTCGGGCCGCGCATGCTCGGCCTGGCCGCGCAGCGGGCAGCCGGGGCGCACCCCTTCCTCGTCACACCGGAACACACCCGGATGGCACGGGAGATCCTCGGCGGCGGCGCACTGCTCGCGCCCGAGCAGAAGATCATCCTGGAGACGGACGCCGACCGGGCCCGCGCGATCGGGCGGGCCGCGCTGGCGGTCTACCTGGACCTGCCGAACTACACGAACAACCTGCGGCGGCTCGGCTTCACCGATGCCGACCTGGCCGGCGGCGGCAGCGACCGCCTGGTCGACGCCCTCGTGGCGTGGGGCGACATGGACACCATCCGGGCACGGCTGGACGAGCACCGCGCGGCCGGCGCGGATCACGTCTGCGCGCAGATCCTCACCGGCAGCCGGGAGCTGCCGCGGGAGCAGTGGCGTGACCTGGCCGCGGGGCTCGACCTGAGGCCGCGGGCGGGCGCCGGAGCTCACGGAACCGGCCTCTGACCGCGGTGGAAAGGCGGCCGCCGGGTTCGCGGTGACCTCGGGGCCCCGAGGTCACCAAAAAGATCCACTGGCAGTCTTGCCTGCGAAGGTAGTACCTTCGCAGAACCGAGTTCGTGCTGCCCTGTGTCTGCGGCCCTGTCACGGAGTGTGACGTATGCCCGCAGATCGTTCTTTTCTCGACGAAGCAGCCCGCACGGGAGCAATCCGCACACCGGCGGCGCCAACCCCGGTTGGTCCGGCCGATGCCTCGGCGCGTCCCACGCCTTCTGCCCCGGCCGAGGTTCCGGCCACTCCCGCCCCGGCCGGTAAACCCGATGGATCCGAGGGCGCACCTCGTCCCCGAGCCGCCGCGGACGCCTCCTGCGAGGTGTCCGCGGCGGGGCCCGCGAGTGGGCCCGCGAACTTCCTGAGCGAGAGCGGCGGCCTGCTGGACAGCCTGATGACCGGCATGGACGTCGGCGAGCGCTCCCGGATGCTCGGGATGATCAGCTCGAGCGTGGAGGCCGAGCGGGAGGCCGCGCTCGACGGCCGGATACGTCGCCAGGTCGACGTGGGACCTCGCCACCGGCGGCGGCGTGAACCAGGTCAGGAGCCCGATCCGGCGTCGGCCGGCGCGGGCCCGGATGACGTCTCCGACCCCGCCGAGCGTTCCGGGCGCGTCGACCGGTGATCCCCGAGGGCTTCCTGGTTGCTCTCGATGATCCCATGGCGCTGAAGATCACGGTACGGCTGAACCCGTGGGGTGCCACGGCGGCGCTCGACGGCGACCTGGACATGGCGACCGAGGCGCCGGCCGGGGCCGCCCTCGACGCCGTGCTGACCGCGGTCGCCGCCCGGCGTACGCGCTCTCCCGGGCCTGTGGGACCTGTGGGGCTGGTGCTCGACGTGTCCCGGGTGTTCGCCGACGTCCGCGGACTCACTGTGCTGCACCTGCTGTGGCGCGCCGGGGAGCGCCGCGCGGTCGCCGTCGCGCTCAGCGGAGCGGGGCCGCTGCTGCACCGTATGGTGGAGCTGCTCACGTCGCCTGGAGTTCCGCTCTACCCTGACGTCGCCGAAGCCTGGAACGCCGTGCTGACCACGTCCGAGCGGGTGTAGTCGGCGGTCGTGCCGACGGTGCCTCTCCGCGCCCTCCGGCCAGTCGCGGGAGAACACATGGAGATCGAAAAGGCGCGCCTGGACGCCAGCCTGACCCGGCTGCACCACCTCGTCCCCGAGCGGGTAGAGCTCGGTGAGCTGCTGTCCGAGGCCGTGCGCGCGATCACCGACGTCTTCGGGCTCGACGGCGCCGGCATCCTCGTCGTCGACGCCGACCGGGCCCTGCGCAGCGTCGCCGCGAGCAACAGCAGCGGGCGCCTGCTGGAACAGGTGCAGGAGGAGCTCGGCGAGGGCCCGTGCGTCGAGTCCTTCGTCCTGGACGAGCTGGTGGTGAGCCCGGATCTCGCGGGTGAGGCCCGCTGGCCGCAGGCCAGGCCCAGGCTGCTCGCCGGCGGGGTGCGGGCGGTCCTCGGCGTGCCGATCCGGATGGGCGGCGGCCCGATCGGGACGTTGAACGTCGCCGACGACTCGCCCCGGGAGTGGACCTCCGCCGAGCGCGAGGCCCTCGAGCGGTTCGGGCAGGTGCTGGAGAGCATCCTGCTCGCCGGTATGGTCGCCGACCGCAGCACCAAGCTGGCCCGCCAGCTGCAGTTCGCCCTCGACTACCGCGTCCCCATTGACCGGGCCGTCGGCTACCTGATGGCCGTCTGGGACACGGACGCCGTCACCGCCTTCGAACGGCTGCGCCGCGCGGCGCGCAGCAGCCGCCTACGGGTGTCCGAGCTGGCCGAGGAGATTCTCGCCGGGCGGGTCCGGCTCTGAGACCCGCGGGTCCGGCTCTGGGTCCGCGGGTCCGGCTCCGAGGCCCGCGAGGCCGTCGTCGCCCGAGGCCCCCGGTTTCCCCGAAGCCTGCGGCTGTCTCGACCCCGCTTCCGGGGGTTAGCCCGATGGCTGCCGCGCCTCGTGTTCTTGTTCACTGTCCGCGGGGAAGCTTCGGGTTGTCACCAGACCGACAGGCCACATGTCTACCGCTTGCTCGCCTGGTCGGGAAGTGTCGGCCCCTGATGCCACCATCCGGTGAGTGATGGCCGTGGATTTCCCCACGGCAGAGACGAATTAGCTAGAGGAATAACGAATGATCCAGAAAGGAGGGTGATGATCGAGGCACGAGGGCTGACCAAGCGTTACGGCCGTACCGTTGCCGTCAACGACCTGACCTTCACGGTGCAGCCCGGCAAGGTGACCGGCTTCCTGGGCCCCAACGGCGCGGGTAAGTCGACCACGATGCGCATGATTCTCGGGCTCGACCACCCGTCGGCCGGCAAGGTCCTGATCGGCGGGCGCAGGTACCGGGAGCTCAAGGAGCCGCTGCGCGAGGTCGGCGCGCTGCTCGAGGCGAAGTGGGTCCACCCCAACCGCTCGGCGCGCGCACACCTGCGCTGGATGGCCGCTTCCAACCGGCTGCCCGCCAAGCGGGTGGACGAGGTCCTGGAGATCGTCGGTCTCACCGGGGTGGCCGGGCGCCGGGCCGGGGGCTACTCCCTCGGCATGGCCCAGCGCCTCGGGATCGCGGTCGCGCTGCTCGGTGACCCCGGGGTGCTGCTGTTCGACGAGCCGGTGAACGGCCTGGACCCGGAGGGAATCCTCTGGATTCGCCAGTTCATGCATCGGCTCGCCGATGAGGGTCGCACGGTGTTCGTGTCCAGCCATCTCCTCTCCGAGATGGCGCTGACCGCCCAGGAACTCATCGTCATCGGCCGCGGGCGACTCATCGCGCAGACGAGCACCAAGGAGTTCATCAACTCGGCGTCCGACTCCTCGGTGCGGGTACGCGGCCCCGAGATGGAGCGGCTGCACAGTGTCCTCACCGGCCAGGGCCTGGCGGTCCAGGAGACACCCGCCACCACCGACATCCCGGCCGCCCTGGTGGTTCGCGGCAGCTCCACCGAGCAGGTGGGCGAGCTGGCCGGCACCGTCGGGCTGGTCCTGCACGAGCTCTCCGAGTCGCGTGGCTCGCTGGAGCAGGCGTTCATCCAGATGACCGGCGGCGACGTCGAGTATCACGCGGGCGGTGTCGGCCCCACCGGGCCGCTCGTCGGCACCGGGCCGGCCGGCGCACCCGGTGTTCCCGGGTTTGCCGGCCCGCCGCCCGGCGCGGTGCCACCAGGGGGTGCTCCTCCCGGCGCTGTGCCCGCTCCCACCCCTCCGGGCGCGACACCCGCCGGACCATCGGGCCCCGGCGGCCCGTCGGTACCGGCGCCTACCAGCCCCGGTACCGATGCCTGGACGGGGGTCAACAAGCCATGACGCTGCTCACCGTCGAGCGGATCAAGCTCTTCTCCACCCGCTCGCCCTGGTGGTGCATGATCCTCGCGGTCGCGCTCACCGTCGGCCTCACCGCGGTCTTCAGCGCCGCGACCAAGCCGAGTGACCTCGCCGATCTGACACCGAGCGTGACGCAGTTCGCGTACAACTTCGGGCTCGTCGTGATGATGGTGATGGCGGCGCTGGCCGTCACCACTGAGTACCGCTTCGGGACGATCAGGTCGACGTTCCTCGCCGTTCCCAGCCGGACGCCGGCGCTGCTGGCGAAGACGGTCGTCGTCGCCGGGCTCGCCGGGATCGTCGGCGAGATCACCGCGGTGGCCTCCTGGGGCGTCGCGCGCCTGATCCAGCCGGACGCCCCGCTGGTCCTGAACACCAGCCAGGAGTACCGCAACGTCTTCGGGATCGGGCTGATCTACCTTCTCGCGGCAATCTTCGCGATCGGTCTCAGTCTGTTGATCCGGCACAGCGCGGGCGCGATCGTGGTCATGCTCGTCTACCTGTTCCTGGCGGAGAGCCTGCTGCCGGTCATCCCGCGCATCGGTGACCACATCCAGGACTGGCTGCCCTTCATCGTCGGGAACAACTTCATCGTCGCGGGGCAGCCGGAGACGAACGACGGGCCGCCGGTGGTCGGGGGCCTGCCCTTCGGGCCCTGGGGATCGTTGATCTACTTCGCCGCAGTCTGCCTCGGCATCCTGGCGATCGGCCTCGCCGCCGCCAAGCGGCGGGACGCCTGACCCACCGCGGGAAGTCTGGCCCCCAGCGGGTCGCCTGACCCTCTGGGGAAGTCGACTGATCGGGGCTGCGGGGGCCCGGCCGGACGTCGTTCCGGTCGGGCTCTGTGGCGTCGGGCGCTGTGGAGTCGGTCCTTCTGGAAGCCGGGCTCGGGATGCTCGGTCGAGATTGTGCCGATTGCTGCCTCCAGGCAGGCAGTTTGTGGTCTGAAGCAGGGCCCGCGCGCATCCCGCGCCGCTACTGTGGGTAGCGAATACTCTGATGCGACAGCTGTGGTGGCGGGGAGCGGCTCGTCCGCGGCTGTTCGGAGCATTCGACAGCGACCCCGGGCATTTCTGCCTCACCTCGGCGGCCCGCGTCGCGATCGTCGCCCCCGCCCTGCTCGCCCTCGTCTCCACGCTTGTCGGCGATGTGCGGATGAGCCTGTTCGCCTGGTTCGGCGCCTACGCGCTCCTCGAGTTCGTCGACTTCGACGGGCCCCGACCGGCCCGGCTCACCGCCTACCTCACGCTCGCCACCACCGGTGCCGGGATGGTCGTCCTCGGCACGCTCGGCTCGCGCTCGCCCTGGCTGGCGGCGTCGATGACCGCGGTCGTGGCCTTCGTTGTGATGTTCTCCGGCGTGCTGAACGCCAAGGTCGCCGTCGCCGGCCGATCCGCGTTGCTCGCCTTCGTGCTGCCTGTGATGACACCCGGCCCGATCTCGGCGATACCGGAACGGCTGGTCGGCTGGGGGCTGGCCTCGGTCGCCTCGATCACCGCCGCGATGCTGCTCTGGCCGCGCCGCCCGCCGGACCGCCTGCGCGCGGAGACGGCGGACGTCTGCCACGCGCTCGCGACGGCCGTGAGCTGGCAGCCCCAGGTGCCGGACCCGCCGGCGGCGGTGTCGCGCGGTCCGGCGGCCGACGTGTCGCGGCGTCCGGCGCCCGATCTCTGGCCGGCGCTGCGGCGGCTGCGGCGGCAGTTCGTCGCGACGGCCCACCGCCCGACCGGGGTCGGTGGCCGTGCGGCGGCGCTCGGCCACCTGGTGATGGACGTCAACTGGCTGGTGCCGTTCGCCCTTCCGTGGCCGGAGCGGGACCGGACCGCCCGCGCCTGCTTTCCCGCGGAGGCCGCCGAGCTGCACGCCGCCGTCACGGCGACGCTGCGCGCGGCGGCCACCCGCATCGGACCGTCCGACCACGGTCAGCCCAGGCCCAGGCCCAGGCCCAGGCCCAGGGCCAGGGCCGACGGCGGGGGTGGTGGGGTGCGGGTCGGGGACGATCGGCTCGGGATCGCGCGACTGGAACGGTCCGAGCGGGCGATGCGGTCGGCGTTGCTGCGGCAGCTGCGGGAGCCGGCGCCTGCCTGCCCACCGGACCTCGCCGCGGCCGAGGCGTTCCGCCTGCGCCGGCTGGCCCGGGGGGCCAGGGAACTGGCGCTGAACGTGCTGCGGGTGACCGGCCCCCTCCCGCCCCGCCCGCCTGCGAGTCCCGTCCGGCGCACCGTGGACGCGTTCCATCACGCGCGCCGGCTGGTGCGCGAGCGGGGAACCGCCGCGACCGATCTCGCCGCCGGCTACGCCAGCCCGCGGTCGGTGTGGTTCCGCAACAGCGTGCGCGGCTCCCTCGGCCTCACCACGGCGGTGATCATCGCCCAGGCCGCCGGGCTCCAGCACGGCTTCTGGGTCGTGCTGGGGACCTTGTCCGTCCTGCGCTCGAACGCCATGGCCACCGGTTCCGCCGCGGTACGCGCGCTCGCCGGCACCGGAGTCGGCATCGTCGTGGGTGGCCTTTTCGTGGTCGCCGTCGGCACCCACACCGCCGTCCTGTGGGCGGTTCTCCCGCTCGCCGTGCTGCTCGGGAGCTACTCCCGCCGCAGGTCGGGGTTCGTACTGGGCCAGGCGGGCTTCACGGTCGCCGTGCTCATGCTGTTCAACATCGTCGAACCCGCCGGCTGGCGGGTGGGCATAGTACGGATCCAGGACGTCATGATCGGGTTCGGGGTGAGCATCGTCGTCGGTGCCCTGCTGTGGCCCCGCGGTGCGGTCGCCGTGATCCGGACCCGCGCCGAATCCGCCTACCGAAGTGCGGTGACGTTCCTCGATCTCGTCGTCCCGCACGCGCCGGGTGCCCCCGAGCATCCGGCCGTGGCACCGGCCGCCCGCGAGGCGATCCGGGCCGGCCGCCTCCTCGACGACGCCGTACGCCAGTTCCTCGCCGAGCAGCCGCCGGGCCGCTTCGACGTCGACGCGCTGATGACGATCGCCGCCGGCGCGCTGCGTATCCGGCGGACGGCGCAGCTCCTGTGGAACGGGGACGTCCCCTGGCCGCCCGATCTGACGCCCGATCTCCCACGCGCGGCCGGCGCCGGCCGCGCCGAGGCCACCGGCTTCGCCGTCGCCCAGGGCATCCTCATCGAGGACATGCGGGACCTCTGCCGTTGGTACACCGCCTACGCCACGGCCCTCGGCGCCGCGCGGCAGCCACCCGAGCCCGAAGCCGGCTCCGGCCGGGCCGCTACAGCCGGGCTGATCATGATCCACAGGGCTGCCCGCGCGCACCGCGGCCCCGAGATCCTCGCCGGTGCCGCGCTGACCTCCCGGGCCGCCTACCTGGACATCCTGCGCGACCTGCAGCCCCGGCTGACGGCCGCCGCCACGGCGCTCGACCGGACGTCCGACGGCGGCCGGGACCGCCCGCGCAAGCCGGTCGATCAGGCGCCGGGGCCCCAGGGGTCGCGGCCGGCCCCGGAACGCTCGCGAGCCTTCATCCGAGCCTCGTAGACGTGCCGCTGGCCGTCGGTGAGCAGGGCGCGCACTCGTTCCTCCGTGCTGACGAACGGCCGGTAGTACAGGTCGTCGTACTCCTCGACGATCTGGAACGTCCACCGTCCGTCCAGCACGTTGCGGCCGTGCAGCTCCCGCCGTACCTCGGCCGCCAGCCGCGGGTGCCCGGCCTCGCACAGGGCGTCCAGCGCCTCGCCGAGAATGAGATCGGCGCGGCCGGAGAGCTGGTGGAAGGAGTACAGCGCGCCCCGAGCGCGCTCCACCCACTCGAGGGCCTCGCTGAGCTTGCCGGCCGCCGCAGAGGTCGCGTCGTCGACCTGCGGGACCGTCCGATCAGCCGCGGGCTCTGCGAGCTCTGCGGGTGTGGCGGGCGTCGCGGAGGACGGGGGCGGCGTGGGTGCGGCGCGCGCTGTGGGCTTCTGGGCCGCCCACGAGGTGTGGCGATCGTGCCGCCCCGCGGTGTTCGGTGCATGGGCACTGGTCACAGTCCTGGCGTGCCCGGCCGGGCCGGACACAATCAAACCGATCTTGCGCGGACCACCTGAGGCGACCGGCACGATGGGCGTGGCGCGAGGCCGACGACGGAGGAGAACACGGTGGACCACGAAGACACTGATGGTCCGTGGTGGGTGCACTGCCGGTGCGGTGAGCTCAACGGCGAACATCCGACCGAAGCCGACGCCCGTGCGGCGGCGGATGGCCATTCGGCCTCGGACAGGCGATGCGGCGAGATCTCGATGAGCGCCTGCCGACCGGGCGTCGGCTTCGTGCCGATGTTCCTGCTGGGCGACGACAGCTGCACCGACGCGACGACCGACCAGGAGGCCGACGGCCAGTGGCAGGTCACCTGCTCCTGCGGCGCGCTGGACAGCCTGCGTTTCCTCACCGCACAGGACGCCCAGGCGGCGATGGGTGATCATCTCGATGCCGAGGACGACCGCGCCCGCGCGCTCTTCGAGCAACTCGCCGGGGACGGCTTCGAGGGCCGCCTCCGCCGCGGCTGACGAGCCGGGGTCAGGGGCCTTTCGTCTCCCGACCGAGACAGTCGGGTGATGTCCCGGACACCACGGCCGCGGGCTGTGAGACCCTGGTCAGGTACCCGGCGGGCACATGACAGACGAACTCCGGCAAGCCGGACACAGCCTGGCAGAGTCTCCGCAGGTCAGGAGGGCTCGCCTAGTGGCCGATGGCGGCGGTCTTGAAAACCGCTATGGGGAGTGATCCTCATCGTGGGTTCGAATCCCACGCCCTCCGCTCTGTGATGTCTCGGGACATCGGCATAGCCCTGAACCCACGATCCTGGGTTCAGGGCTTCGTGGTTTTCGGGCCCGGCCATGCGGGATCTCCCGGAGGGCCGGACCCCCGGGCGGGGGACGGGCGGGCGGCGCATATGGGGTCGTGACGGCATCGGGGGGTGGCGGCAGACTCGGTGATGGCAAGCGGGTGACGGGGGTAGGGCGCTTTGGTCGGGGGGTCAACGTCCAATCACACCCGCGGCCTGGGCGCACGCCGGCACGGGGGCGGCGTGCGGTAGGTGGTGGGCACCAGTCCGGGGGGATCCGGTGCCCACCACCCATCCGAACGGACCGGTGAAGTGATCGTCCGGCCTCACCCGATCAGGCCAGGTCCCCCCGGGAGGTGGACGCGCCCCGCAGGTGGGTCTGCGGCGCGATCGCGCGGTCCTTCGCGCGGGAGCCCAGGTAGCGGGCCTGCGTGGCCGCCTGGAAGGGCCAAAAGCGGACCGTACGAACAAGAACTCTGAAGAGTCGACGCCCGGTTGCGTGACGCTTGTGCCGGTGTACGACAGGATGGCCCGGTGCCTCCCCGCCGCTCTACTGGTCGGCGCGCGATCCCGGCCCCGCTCGCGCCGAACACCGCCCCACGTGCCGTTTCGGTGACGTTGCCGATCCGTCCGGGCCCGTCCGCCCAGCAGGCGCTGCCCATGCCGGTCGAGTCCTCCCGTCAGCCCGCGCGCCTGCGCGACTTCCCCACCGCGATGAGCTGTGGCGGCTGCGCCGAGCACTGGTCCGATCTTGAGGCAGCACACTGCCGGGCGTGTCATCAGATCTGGCCGTCGGCGGTCGGGTTCGACGATCATCTCGTCGAGTGCCCGGCCGCGCCCGAGATCGCCCCGCGTAAGCCGAAGCGGATCCCGGACCAGCGCCGACGTCCAGCAGAGGGCGCGGAGGCCGGGCCCGATGTCCCCGCGGACGCCGCCCGCGACGAGTGGAACGTCGCCTGACACCGACCGGCTGACGGGTCCCGCGGGGCAACCTGGCGCGGACGAGCCGGCCATCGGGCGCAACGGCCCGGTCGGCGGGTCCTCGAGCTGCTACGTTCCGGCGCGGGAGCGCGGTTGGGCGTTCCGCTAGGGCGTGCGCGGGGCGGGAGGACGGCATGACCGTGTGCGGGCTGCTGCGGCTGGACGGCGCGGATGTCCGTCGCTCGGCGCTGACCGGGATGCTCGCGGCTTCCTCGATCGGTCTGCCCGCCGCGCGTCGCGTGCACCTGGATGGTCCGTTCGGGGTGGTGACGGCCGCTGACAGCGCCGCCGGCCCGATGCCGTCCGTGCTTGTGGGGCCGTCCGGGCTGGTCATCGTGATCGCGGAGCATGCCGCGGACGGGTGGGTCGTCCCCGGCGTGGGGTCGGTGACCGTGCTACGGCCGGGGAGATCATGGCGGCCGGTGCCGCTGCGCTCGCTGCGCGGGGGGAAACCGGACGGAGACGCCGTCCACCTCGGAAAACGGAGGAACCCAGGTGATCTGGGTGATGCCGGCGGGGCTGTTGACGATGAGCTCGGTGATCTGGGATCGCGCGGGGAGCGGGACCGGGCGGCTGACGGAGATCACGGCACGGGAGTCGCGTCCGCGCTGATGCGCGCGTACCGGGCGGCTGGCCAGCGCGCGCTGGAGACGCTGGGGGAGCATCTGCTGGCGATCGTCTGGGAGCCGGGCCGCCGGCGGATGATCGTGAGCCGCGGTGGCCGGCGTGCGGAGGAGCTTGTGGTCTGGTCCGACGGGCGGTACTTCGCGTTCGGGATGGAGCGGGCTCAGGTCCTCGCGGCGCGGCCGTTCGGGCTCGCCCGGCCGCGCCGACTCGCGGCCGGGGAGACCCTTCCCGTCACCGTCGCGACCAGGATCCGGCGCCCGCCGTTCGTGGACCTCCCCGAGCCGCGGGGGAGCGAGGCCGACGTCCCGGCGACCTGACGACCTGGTCCGCTGCCGGCAGCGGCGGGGTGGGCGCGGTGCCTAGACGGGCGCCCGGCCGGTGCCGGCAGCGCCGGCGAGCCCGGCGCGGACGAGCCCGGCGATCTTCCGCTCCGCGACGAAGGACAGGAAGGGGATCGTGCCCGCGAGCATGACCAGGACGGTCCGGCTGGCCGGGAGGCGGATCCGGCTCGCCAGATCGAGCGTCGCCGCCAGGTAGACCATGTAGAGCACGCCGTGGATCGGCCCGATGGCCGCCACGACGGACGGCTCGTCCGCCAGGTACTTCAGCGGCATTCCGACCACGACCAGCGCGATCAGGACGACGCCGACCACATAGGCGATGATCCGGTAGCGCAGGAGCGCGGACCTGACCGCGGCGGGCGCGGAACGCCCCCCACCGGGTGTTGCCGGCCGACCGGACGCCGGGGCGGCCGACCGTGACGTCACGGGGTCGGAGGATGCCGTCACCGGCGGTCTCCCTTGGTGTCGTTGTCGGAGCCAGCGGCGTCGCGTTCGTACAGCGACGCCAGATAGCGGTTGTAGGCGGCGAGCTCGCGGTCCTCGTCGGTCTCCACCTCGGCCAGCGGATCACCAGCCGTCGGACGGCCGAGCCGGGCCGGCGGGGGCGTCACCGCCACGGTTCCGGCTTTCCCCTGGCGCGGTACGGCCACGAGTGAGCCTGGTCCGTTCAGAGGGTCGCCGCCCGTGGGAGCGGGCGCCTCGGGCGCGATGCGCCCGGCCTTGCCCCACTGGGGTCCCGGATCGTCGGGGTCGCGTGGGCGGAGATCCTCGGAGATCATGCGATACCACCAGTAGGCGACGAACGCGGCGAACATCGGCCATTCGACGCCGTAGAAGAGGTTCTGCATGCTGCCGTGATCGGATTCGCCCTTCGTCCACTGCCAGACGCCCATCCGGAGGAAGAACGCGATCAGTGCGAGCGCGAGCGCGTGACGGGCGAGCCACCACGGGGAGAGCAGGATCCTGCGCACGGGACCGACGCTACCCGCCGGGTTGGGCCGGCGGGTACAACAGACGATCCGGACGTGGCGGACGCCTCCTGCCGGGGCCGCTCCGACTGGTCCGACCGGGCGATTGGCACGGATCACAGTGTGATCCGTGCCAAGGGCCACCGGGAGGTGCCTGACTGGGCCGGCCGGCGGGGGAGGGCACCATGGGGAAGTGTGGTGGGAGGGCCTGACGGGCGGAAAGCAACCCTCCCACCGGACGGAGCTCTGGTACCGCTCGGCGGAGGGCACTTCGTTTGCCGAGCGGCGTACCTGGTGTTCGAGCTTCCGCGCTGTGTGCGGCCCGCCCGCCCGGCTGGGGGGGGTTAGCGGGGATCGGGCGGGCCGGAACGACCACCGCAACCTGGCGCGGAGTACGGCGGTGCGTTCATATGTCCAGTCGCTTCGGACCGTGTGCCAGGTTGCCATCTTTCGCGATGTTTTTTTCTGTTGTCTGGGAAGAGTCCTTTGATGGGCCTCGGTGTTTGCCTGGTGTCTGTCATGTTCTTTGGTTGGCTACTGTGTGGCGTGGCTGAAGCGGTTCGGAACCCGTGCCGCGGCAGTCCTCAGTAGAGGACTCCCGCCGCGAGCGTGAGCAGCCCGACGCCCGAACCGGCCGCCACGGTGACGGCGATCGAGCCCTGACCGCGGGGAAGCCACACGGAGAGCACCCCGTCGGCGTCCCCCCGCTGCCGGGCACTTAGTGCCACGCTGCGCGACCAGGCGTTCCGACCATCGCCCACGGTGACGCGCACGCTGCCGTCCGGGGAGCCCAGATAGAGATCGAGGCGCCGCGCCTGGCCGGCCAGGGCCACGTCCAGCCGTACGGAGCCCTCGATGACCAGTCGGTCGTCGTCGCGGGAACCGGAGCTGACGGGCCGGCCGCCGTGCCAGGAGAAGCGGTTGGCGAATCCGCCCGAGCCAGAGCCGGGGCCGCGCTCGATCCGGGCGGTGCCGATCCCGGGCCGCGGGATGTCGGCCCGGGTCTGGACGCCGTCCGCGCCGAACAGGACCCAGTCGAGGCACCCCGCCGTCGGCAGGCTCACTTCCTGGCCGTGGCTGAACGGCGCCGTGGACACGCTGACACCGCCCGAGCCACCGGAGCCGCCGGAGCCACGCCGTGCGCCGTCGCGACCCGGGGGCGTGTCGGCTTCGCCGGCTCCGCGGTCCGCGGAGCCGGAGCCGTCCCGGCCGCCGGAGTGGCGCGACTCGTCGCGGCGGGGAGCGGCGCCGTTGTCGCCGCTGCCGCCGCTGCCCGGCCGGGTGTCCCGCGGCGCCGATCCGCCCGTCCCCTGGTCAGATTGGGACGCCGGTCCGTCCGGCGCGCCGGACGGTGCCGCGCTCGTGCCCGCGCCCTGGGACGGAAGACCTTCGGGGCTCAGCACGGCCGGGTCCCCGTCGCCCGGCGCCGGACTCGGTGGCCCGGCGCTGCTCGGAGCGGGGGTGACGCCGAGGCTGTCGGCCGGTGGCGCATTTCCGGCATCGGCGGAGGCCGCGCGGGGAATCCGGGTCGGCGCGGCCGTCACGGTGCCCGTGTCCGGCCGGGGGGTGAACAGGGTGCCGCTCAGCAGGACGACGCCGACCAGGGCGGTCGCGGCCGTGCCCACGACCGTGGGGATGAGCAGGCGTGGGCGCGTCCGGCGAGGGCGGCGCTGGCGCGCGGTCGCGCGCGGGCGTGCGGCTGCTCCCGCTGGCGGTGGGGTTCCTGCCGGTCCTGGTTCTACTGGTCCTGTCGACGGCGTTGGTCCTGTTGGCGGCGGTGCTCCTGCCGGGGACGTCGTCCCTGCCAGCGGCGTCGTTCTCGGCGCCGGGATCACCGGGTGATCGACCGACCGGGCCGCGGGCGCCAGGTGCCGGGCTGCCGACGGGTCCATCGCGGCGATGCGGGCACGGATGCGTTCTGTGTCCGGATCGTGCTCCGTGAGCTCGCGGTCCAGTAGGGACCGCAGCGTGCTGGTGAAATCTTGGGAGGACGGCGGCGTGGCCGTGGCCGCTCCGGAGCCGTCGCTGACGGGCGCCGAGGCCGCCACCGAGCCGGTCTCAGCTCGATCGCCGGTGCCAGCCTGATCGCCCGCGGTGCCGTGACCGTCCACCCGGCGGCGGGAAGAGCTCGAGATGAAACGGTCCCTGATCATGACATGTCCATTATGAGACCCGCGATCGTCGTGGGTACCGCTCACCGCCGTACACAGTCATGGTGTGAGGTCTCCAGGATCCGAGGGCGTCTCGCCGGAGGAACGTGCTGGTGGGTCCTCCTTTGTGCGCTCCGGGGTCTTGGGAGTGTTCTCAGCCCTCGCTGCCGCGGAGCCGTCCGGGTGCCTCGCTGTCGCGCAGCCGGTTCAGCGCCGACCGGGCGACGCTCGCCGGATCCGTTCCGCCGGCCGCACGCCGGCGGCCGCGAGTGGCGCCGGCTCGGCGCGGTGCCTGCGGGGCCAGGGGGCGCGCGTCCGGTTTTCGGGCCGGGGTGCCGTCCGGCGGGTCGGAGTGGGTCAGTTCGGGCCTGGTGCCGAGTACCCGTTCGAGCTCGGCCACCGCCTTGGATGTCTGGCTCTTCACCGTTCCGACGGAGATTCCCAGCGTCCGGGCAGTGTCCGCCTCGGACAGGTCGAAGGCGTACCGCAGCACGACACACGCCCGCTTCCTGGCTGGAAGGGTCATCAGCGCGGCGCGCAGGTCCACGGCGGCGGGAACGTCAGCGTCATCCGGAGCGTGCTCGGTGCGTTCGGCCAGCATGCCGAGGACGGTCATCCCCCGGCGTTCCCGGATCACCCGCCGCAGCCGGCTGGTGGCCAGATTCGCCACGATGCGCCGCACGTAGGCGAGTGGGCTGTCCGCGCTGCTGACCCGCTCCCACTTGGACCAGGCAGCCGTGAGCGCCTCGGCGGTGAGGTCGTCAGCCGCGTCGTGGTCGCCGGTGAGCAGGTAGGCGAAACGCGACAGCTCGCGGTGGTGGCGCTCGAAGAACTCCCGGAACTCGACCGGCGCGTTCGGGGGCGTGCCCGTGCCGCCGGCAGATTCCGGCCCAGCCGCCTCGCCCGGAACAGGCTCGGGGTCCTCCAGGTCGGACCACCCCGCCTCGTCCCGGGCCGTGTGCCGGCCCGGGAGCCGATCGTCGGAGCCGGTGAGCCCGTCGTCGGAGCCCTGGCGCTGGGGCGGGGCGCCGCTGGCGGCCGCATCGGTGCTCACGCCCGCGGCCAGGGAGTCCGGGTACCAGTGCGATCCGCGTCCACGGTGCGCCCCCGCGCTCTGGTCCGGTCGTGGCGGACGCGCCCGGCCGGTGGGCAGGCGTGGCGCATGGACGCCGACGTCCGCGGCGCTGTCCACACTCACCAGGCACACTCCCACGGCTGGTCTTGGCGATACTCGTGTGTCCACGGGCGTCTCCGCCGCGGCCGCGGGAGATCCTTGTTAACGGGTACGACATCGCCGCTCGACCGGACGGTACTCCGTGCCGGAAGTATTGCGAAAGGGGTACATCCCGACGAAATCGCCTCCTGGCCGGATTCGTTTCCTGGCTGGGCGCGTGACCTGGCGGTACCCGTTCCAGGCTCGGGCGGTGGTGTCTCGTGCCGGGCTGGTGCCGTCCCTCCTGGGTTCACGCGCCTGGGGCTGTCGGAGGCGGGGCTGTCGAGCCAGGGCTGTTGCGGCCGGGGGTTTCGCGGCGGGGGCTTGGTGGCCGTCGTCGCTGAACGGCGATGTTTCCCGCGGACGAGGTGCGGGGTAGGCGATGTCTATGTCTGCGCTGACTGCTCGGGTGCCGTCTGCCCTGGAGCTGACCGCTCGAGTACCGCCTGCCCTGGAGTCGCCCGGCCCGGCGCGCGCGCCGGGCGCCACTCCGCGGCGGCCCGACCCGCCCCCGCTCGACCCGGACGCCCCGATACCGGACGATCCCGGGCCGTTGCTCCCCGACACCCCAGATCTTCCGCCCGCGCCGCACGAGCCGTCCCCTTTCACCCCGCCGGCCCCCGAGCGGCCGGAACCGGAGCCGGAACCCGTCTGAGCTCGCGCCGGCGCACCCGGCCCGCGCCGTACAGTGAGGTCCGTGCATGCGGTGACGGTGAGCGCTCCCGGTGGACCCGACGTCATGAGCTGGTCGGAGGTGCCCGACCTCCCGCCGCCCGGCAACGGTGAGGTCACCGTCGACATCGTGGCGACGGCCGTCAACCGGGCGGATCTGCTGCAGCGGCAGGGCTTCTATCCCCCGCCCCGCGGCGCGACCGAGATCATCGGGATGGAGTGCTCCGGCCGGGTGGCCGCGCTGGGCCCCGGGGTCGACGGTTTCGCCCTGGGTGACGAGGTGTGCGCGCTGCTGGTGGGCGGGGGATACGCGACCCAGGTCAATGTCCCGGCGGCCCAGCTGCTGCCGGTTCCCTCCGGGGTCGACCTCATCCATGCCGCGGGCCTGCCCGAGGTCGCGTGCACCGTGCACTCCACGGTCTTCGAACGCGCGGCCCTGGCGGACGGCGAGGTCTTTCTCGTCCACGGCGGCGCGTCCGGCATCGGCACCTTCGCGATCCAGGCTGTGCGGGCGCTGCGCCCGTCCGCGGTGGTCGCCACGACGGCGGGCAGCGCGGAGAAGCTCGTCCGCTGCCGCGAGCTCGGCGCGCACATCACGGTCGCCTACCGGGACGAGGATTTCGTCGCCCGGGTGCGGGCGGAGACCGGCGGCCACGGCGCCGACGTCATTCTCGACAACATGGGCGCGTCGTACCTGGAGCGCAACGTGGACCTGCTGGCGACCGAGGGCCGCCTCGTCGTGATCGGGCTACAGGGCGGAACCAAGGGCACCCTGAACCTGGGGGCCCTGCTCCCCAAGCGGGCCAGCGTGCACGCGCTCTCGCTGCGCGCCCGTCCGGACGCGCAGAAGGCCCGGATCGTCGCGGGCGTGCGCGAGGAGTTCTGGCCGGAGGTCGCCGCAGGGCGGATCCGGCCAGTGATCGACCGTGTCCTGCCGATAACCGAGGTCGCCATGGCCCACCGGGTGCTGGAGGAGTCCGGGCATGTGGGCAAGGTCGTCATGACGGTGGGCGGCTGAGCCGGCGGTTCGGCCGCCGGGGTGAACTGCCGTGACCGGACGAGATGTTCGCCGTGCCACCGGATGGATTCGTCCGACCAGGAGGGCAGGATGGTGGGCATGACAGACCAACCGGAACCCCGTGTCGTCGTCGTCGGCCCGGACGGCGCCCTGCAGGAGGCCCCCGGCGCGGTAGGCGTCCCGCTCACGCCCTCCGCGGGGCACGGCGGGCGGGCCGGCGCTGATGGGCCGGGCGAGGGCAAGAACCCCTTCGCCGGCATGGTGTCCCAGCCGGACAAGGTCATGCGGATCGGCACCATGATCAAGCAGCTGCTCGAGGAGGTGCGGGCCGCACCGCTCGACGACGCCAGCCGCGTTCGGCTCCGGCAGATCCACCAGAGCTCGATCACCGAGCTCTCGGACGGGCTCGCCCCGGAGCTACGCGCGGAGCTCGACCGCCTGTCGCTGCCGTTCGACGAGGACGCGACCCCCTCCGACGGGGAGCTGCGGATCGCCCAGGCGCAGCTCGTCGGCTGGCTCGAGGGGCTCTTCCACGGGTTGCAGACCGCGCTGTTCGCCCAGCAGATGGCGGCGCGGGCGCAGCTCGAGGAGATGCGTCGCCGGGCTCTGCCCAGCGGGCAGCAGCAGGGCGACAACGAGCCGTTCGGCGGCGCCTACCTCTGACGCCGGCGACGCCGGCACCCGCCTGGTGCCGGCGTCGGGCGGGTCAGCTCGCCGGGCTCACCGAGCTCATGTTGAAGTCCGGAATCCGCAGCGCGGGCATTCTGGCCAGCGTGAACCAGTCGGCCCACTCCCGCGGCATCGTCCGCGTGCTGGCACCGATCTCGGCGATGCGGCCCAGCAGGTCCACCGGCGACTCGTTGAACCGGAAGTTGTTGACCGCCCCGACGACCTCACCGTTTTCGATGAGAAAGACGCCGTCCCGGGTGAGGCCGGTGAGTAGCAGGACCTGAGGGTCGACCTCCCGGATGTACCACAGGCAGGTCAGGAGCAGGCCGCGCCGCGTCGAGGTGATCATCTCGTCCAGGGTGGCGGTGCCGCCGCCGTCGAGGAGCAGGTTGTCGACGAAGGGGGTCACGGCGATGCCCTGACCGGCGAGGCCGGCCGCGCCGGCGCTGATGCCGTTGCCGGAGCTGTTGCTGGTGCCGTTCGGCGCGGCGGCCGGGGCGGCCAGGCTCGCGGCGCGCGCCGACGAGCGGGTCTGGACAAGCGCGTTGAGACGACCGTCCCGGATCCAGTCGGTCGGTCCCAGCGGCAGCCCGTTGTCGAAGACACTCGAGGTCGCCGAGGACGCACCAGCCGTCACGAACGGCGCGGTCGTCAGGCCCGCCGCGCTGGGGTCGCTCCACAGGCGCAGGCCGGCGGGGCCGAGCGCCTCGCCCACGCGCGTCCCGCCGCCGGCGCGGCTGAACACCGTGCGTCCCTCGGCGGCGTCCCGCCCGGCCGCCGACCAGTACAGGTAGACCATGAGGTCGGCGACGGCGGAGGGGGGGAGAAGCGTCTCGTACCGACCGGCCGGCAGCTCCACCGACCGGTCGCACCAGCGCAGCCGAGCCCGCAGACGCGCGTCGGTCGCGGCGACGTCCACATCGGTGAAGTCCTGGGTGGACTGCCCGTGCCACACGGAGCCACCGGGGGCGGCGCTCTTCGCGTTCCACTCCACCGAGCCGGTGGGCTGGCTGTGCCGCAGCCGCAGGCCGGTCGACGTCCCGAGCCAGGTCGTGGTGTGGTCGTGCTCGGCGAAACCGAACAGGCGCCGGCCCTCCGCCCGCGCCGCGCCGAACGCCTCGGCCAGGTCGCCGGCGAAGGAGGCGAACACGTCGCTGCTGGTCCGCTCGGCCGGGTCGGTGAAGGACCGGCCGCCGACCGCCGCCGCCGCAGGCACGACCAGGTCGCTGTAGTCCTCGGCGTCGTCTGATTCGCGTGCGGCCGCCTCGGAGGCGCGGACCAGCGCCTCCAGGCCCGCCAGATCGGCCCCGCCGCCCGGCCCGTCCACCGTCGAGGTGGAGCGCACCCCGAACGAGCGCCCGATCACGCTGATGATGGTCACGGAGCGGTCACGCGCGGCACCGTTCGTGGTGAGCGTGTTGTTCGCCCAGCGCAGGTTCACCGTGCTCGACTCGCTGGCGATCACGATCGCGCCGTCCGCGCGGGACAGCTCCAGCGCCCGTTCGACGATCTCGTGCGAAGCACGGATCGCCTGTGTCGTGCCCGTCACCGGGAGCCCCTCGCTCATCGGCCGCCCTCGCGGCGCGTGTTCAGGATGTTGACGTCGCGGAACAGCGCCGACGGGCAGCCGTGGCTGACCGCCGCGACCTGGCCGGGCTGGCCCTTGCCACAGTTGAACGCCCCGCCCAGCACGTAGGTCTCGGGGCCGCCGACGGCGTCCAGCGAGCCCCAGAAGTCCGTGGTGGTCGCCTGGTAGGCGACGTCGCGCAGCTGGCCGACGATCCGGCCCTTGCGGATCTCGTAGAACCGCTGCCCGGTGAACTGGAAGTTGTAGCGCTGCATGTCGATCGACCAGCTTCGGTCGCCGACCACGTAGATCCCCCGGTCGACCCGGCCGATCAGGTCCTCCGTGGACGGCCCGCCGGGCGCGGGGAGCAGTGAGACGTTCGCCATCCGCTGGAGCGGTACATGCCCGGGGGAGTCCGCGAAGGCGCAGCCGTTGGAGCGGTCCACGCCGAGCGCGGACGCGTTCTGCGCCGCCATCCGCCGGTCGAGCTGGTAGCCGACCAGGACACCGTCGCGGACGATGTCCCAGCGGCGGGTCTGCACGCCCTCGTCGTCGTAGCCGATGCTGGCCAGGCCGTGCGGTGCCGTCCGGTCGCCGGTCACGGTCATCGCCGGTGATCCGTAGCGCAGCGACCCGAGCTTGTCGAGCGTGGCGAAGGAGGTCCCGGCGTAAGCGGCCTCGTAGCCGAGAGCCCGGTCGAGCTCGGTGGCGTGCCCGACCGACTCGTGGATCGTCAGCCACAGGTTCGACGGGTCGATAACCAGGTCGTAGCGCCCCGGTTCCACCGACGACGCCTTCGCCTTCTCTGCCAGCAGCGAGGGGATGAGCTCGATCTCGGACTCCCAGTCCCAGCAGCCGGCCGCCGGGCCGCTGACCATCCACTCCCAGCCGCGGCCGGCCGGAGGCGCGATGGTGCGCATGGACTCGAAGCCACCCGCCGGGTCGACCCGGGTCGCCTCGAGCTGGCAGAGCACGCGGACCCGCTGCTGGGTGGTGTCCGTCCCGGCGGTGTCGGCGTAGAACTTGTTCTCCATGACGGCGGCGAACCGTCCGTCGACGTGATCGACGTCCTCGGCGGAGTACAGCGACCGGCACAGCCCGCCGATCCGCTCGACCTGGTCGCGCGGATCGACCGAGAACGGGTCCGTGGCGTAGCTGGAGACCCAGGCCGCGCCGGCGTGGACGGGCTCGTCGGCCAGCTCGACCGGCTCGGAGTTCAGCGGCCGCGCCACCTTCGCCATGGCGACGGCCTCCCGGGCGACCCGCACGGCCTCGTCCACGGTCAGATCCACACCGGCGGCGAAGCCCCAGGTCCCGTCGTGGACGACGCGGACGGCGAAGCCCGCGGTGACACCGTCCGAACGGCTCTCCAGGCCGGCGTCGCGGAACGACAGCGACGACTCCTTGAGACGTTCGATCCGGATGTCGGCGTGGGCGGCACCCAGGTCTCGGGCGGCCTGGAGTGCGGCGTCGGTGAGGGCCGCGGTGGGCAGCGCGCGGAACTCCTCGTCGATCTCGTGCGGCGGCAGGGCCGGCTCGGCCGGATCCCGGGGAACGGAGGTCGCCATGCTCCTATCCTGGCCTCCCCGACCGTCGGCAGTGCCGTCGCATGCGACTCCACCCGGGATCCGCGTCGCCGGGGGTACCGGAGCCGGTGACAGAGCCACAAAGGGGCACGCGAGCGGGTCTCCGGGTCGGCCTCCCCCCGAGCTGAGGCCGACCCGGAGACGCGCGGGCGCCGACATCAGATGTCGACGCGATTCGGATGGGTCGCCGTGGGCCCGTGGCCGGGCCGGCCGGGCGATCGGAAGCGATCAGGTGCGGTCGGGCCGATCAGGTGCGGTCGGGCCGGTCGGGCCGGTCGGACTCGCGAGGGCTGCTGGGCCCGTCGGGCTCGTCGGGTTCCGCCGGTCGGTCGAGCTCCGGGCGGATGCGGTGGTTCCTCGCGGGATGCTCGCCCGGCAGCCTGCGGCGGCGCCGGTCGCCGTCGCTGTTCGCGCCGCCGGGCACCAGCGGGAGCGCGGGCCGTGGGGGAGGCGCGGGCCGTGGCGGTATCCGCAGCCGGTGCTTCGACGCTGCCGTGGGGCGTGGCACGTCGGCGTGCTCGTCGGTGCTTTCGGTATCGCGGGCCGGGCGTCCCGGGGCCGGTCGGGGTGGGGCCGCCGACGGCGCCCTGGCCGTCTCGGCCTCGTCCGGCGTGTTCGGCCCGATCCGGGTTCCGATGACGGCGTCCCACCGACGTTCCACCTCGCGGACGGCTTCGACGAGCGGTTCCATCCGATCGGCCGGGGCCGTGCCACCGAACAGGTCCAGTGTTGTGGTCAGTGCACTGACGAAGTACTGGGCGTCCGGCGCAAGCAGATCGACGCGGGCCGGACGACCGGGCCGGGGCGTCACCGCGTTCAGATACAGGCCGACGATCCGGTCGATGCGGGCCGCGATGTTCTCGAAGAACGGGTCGGTCGGCTGGTCCCGGTGATTCCGCCGGCTCCGCGGTTGGCCGGGCCCGCCCATCGTGCTCTCCCTGCCATCGGCAGGTGCGGTTTCCGGCGCCCATGCGTTCAGGTCCGGCGGCGTCTGGTGCTGGACGGGTAGATCGGGGTAAAAGTCGTCGTCCAGCTCCGACAGGGACACGGGGAGGTCGGAGTGTGTCCACCGCAGCGCGGTGGGATCCGGGAGCGGAACCGGCCCGGTCTCGTTCCCGTTTTCGAACCGCTCGCCGTGTCGCCGGGACCAGCTTGCCCACACAACCGTACCGAGGATGATGAGCACCGCGCCGAGCACGGTCAGGAAGAAAGCGCCCCAGTGCGTGCCGCCGCCGGGTGCGGCGCCGGCGGTGGCCTCGGGGGACAGGCTCCGCGCCGGCGGCGGGACTGTGTTGCCGCTGTCGGCCGTGCCGCCGAGCAACCAGCCGAGTATCGACGCGATGCCCGCGAGCAGCAGTGTCGGAATGCCGAGGATGAATGCGGCGCGGAGCCTGCCGAGGCAGGCGGCGACGACGGTGAGCGCCACACCGATGACGACGAGGTCCCCGACTGGGATCTCAGTTCCTGGCTCAATGGATGTGAGCGCGGTCATCTCACACCGCCCGCAGCCCTGTGTCAGCGCGGTCTGGCTCCAGGCGAGCCCCTCGAATGGGCCGCGAAAGCATGCTCCGGCGCGTCGCATATGGTTGGACAGGCATGAACGAAGGGGACCACGGCCGCGTTGACAATCGTGGTTCGGTGGATGGCCATGCCCCCGTGCCAGACATCCATGCACCTCCTCGGGTGCGGGAGGACCTTGAGGCCCTGGCCACCGCCAGGACCTACACGAATCGTGACCGTCCTGGCCGCGAATCGCAAGTACTTAAGCCGGAATAATCGGCGAGTTTTCGCGAATCCCGTCCAATGCCCGTTTCTGTCAACATCGGGTAGTTGTATGACTACTTCTTGTCCTATTTTTATGATTATGGGTGCTTTCGGGTGAGAGGTACGGATCCGTCGGCCGTCGCAGTCCGTGAGTGTGGTGCGCTGTTGTGGTCTACTCGGTTCAACGATCCCGTCGTAACGGACGGCGAGTCCGTCCGGGCTGCGCCACGCCACGCCTGATTTGTCGGTGGCGGTGGCCGGGGGCGCGCGAAGAGAGGTCGGACCGGATGCGTATGACCCCACTCACGCCCGCGTGTGGAGCGGGCTCCTGTCCTCGGCTGTATCTGACCGAAGCCGGCACGATCGCCGTCCAGGGGCCTGGCGTCTCCGCTGATGAGGCGGAGGTCGAACTGGCTCCGGGTGAGCATCTCGTGGAGATCCCACGGGAGCTTCTGATCGCCGCCGTACGGAGCCTGGGCGCCTAGGCCGCGCCGGGCGCCTGCCTCCGTCGCCACGCTGGAACCGGGCCACCGGACGGCCGCTGACGCCGCACCGCACCACCGCCGGCAGGTTACTGCGTCGATTGGACCGAGGTAGGTCCGTTGCGGCGTGTCAATCGTGTTTGGGAGTCCGTGACCAGCGCTGATTGCGCCAATGGTGATCTATGTGCGGGCCGTCGAGGGACGCGTCGCGGGCGTCGTCCACGGCGGGCCAGGCCGGTCCGCGACCGCCGTAGTATTCCGGGTGCCCGTCATAGTCCGCAGAGTCGCAGGTTATTCCTGTTCCGACCCTGCTAGTCTCAGCACACTCGCGTAGATCGCGTGCGCGAGGGGGGAAGGTAGCGAATGAAACTCGTGCCTGTGGCCACCTGCAACGGGGGCGCCTGTCCGACGATCTACGTTACGGACGACGGTGACGTCGTCGTCCAGGGCTGGGTGTTCCCGCAGCAGAGGTCGCACGAGGATCCCCCGGATGGGGAAGCCCGGGTCCGGATCCCACGTGAGCTGCTGCTCCGCGCCGCGGATTCGCTCCCGACAGGAATATAGCGAGGACAGGCTCGATGTCGGTCGGTGCTGGGCTCGGCGAGCGACACCGACCCGGCACCGCCTGCCTCCCGGGCGTCCCGATGGCGGACGAAGGAAATGACTGAGCGCGGTAGCGATCTTTCTGGCAGGGAGCCGGTGGGCGTCGTCCTTGCTCGGCTGCGCGGTGAGCGGGGGCTGACCGGGGAGCGGCTGGGAGCGCTGGTGCACATGAGCCAGGCGAAGATCTCGAAGATCGAGCGGGGTGTCGCGCGGCCGTCCCCCGCCGACGTGGAGCGCATTGCCGTCGCCCTGGACGCGCCGCAGGCCCTTGTCGCCAGCCTCGTCGACCAGGCGGGTGCGGATCAGGACCATGCCGGCACGACCCGTGGTCCCGCCCGCAGAGGCACTGTCGGTCAGCAGGACTTCTCCGCCGAGGAAACGCGAGCGCATCGGATCCGGAATCTGGAACCGATCCTGATACCCGGCCTGCTCCAGATCGGTGAATACACTCGACGGGTAATCAATGAGTACTTCGGTCTCACGCACGGGGACGCGGAGAGTAAATGGGCTGATACCGCAGCGACGGTGTCACTGCGTGCGCGCCGTCAAGAACTCTTATACGACCCGAGTCGAGAATTTGAGTTCGTAATATTCGAGACGGTTTTCCGGAACAGGTTCGCACCCCCGGGCGCCATGCTGGCTCAGGTCGACAGGGTCGAGGCCGTCGCCCAGCTCGCCAACGTGACCGTGAAAGTGGTTCCGGACACAGCTGATCTCGGTTACCCGCCTATGCAGGGGTTCACCATCCTGGACGACAACGTCGTGTTGGCGGAGTCGATGGACGCCACGATCCTGCGTGACCGGAAAAGCGTCGACTTCTACACGCGCTTCTTCGACCAGTACGCCAGCCGCGGCGTGGACGATCTGGAGCCGATCCTCTCGCGGTACAAGACCCTGTACGCCGACCTGGCCCGGCCGAGGGGCGACGGCTGACCCGGCCGGCCCGTCGTTTCAGGAAAACAGTCGTTCCAGTACCTGAGCGACACCGTCGTCGTCGTTCGACGCGGTGATCTCGTCGGCGGCGGCGAGGACGTCCGGATGGGCGTTGGCGACGGCGACCGCGTGCCCGGCCCAGGCGAACATGGGCAGGTCGTTGGGCATGTCGCCGAACGCGACCACCTCGGCGGCGAGCACACCGCGCTCGCTCGCCAGTTCAGCCAGCGCGACGGCCTTCGACACCCCCGGGCCGGCGATCTCGATCAGGTCGTGACTGGACGTCGTGACGACCGCCTCGGTTCCGGCCAGGGCGACGACCGTCTCGTACACGTCGGCCAGCGACGCGCCGCCCCGGCGGACCAGCAGCTTCGTCGCAGGCAGGTGCTCGAGCAGCTCGTGGAAACCGGCGACCAGTTCGCCCGGATCCGGCCACATGGTCAGGAAATCGGGTTCGCGGCCGAATCGCACACCGCTCTCCACCGCGAAGGTGGCGTCGGGTACCGCTGCCCGGATCGCGGCGGCCAGCTTCAACGCCGCGGGCGTCTCCAGAATCGTCTGGCTTACCGGAACGCCGGTGTCGAGGTCGTAGACGAGTGCGCCGTTCGCGCAGATGGCGAGGCCCGAGACCGCGGTCTGCCGGACGACGTCCGCCATCACCCGGGTGGGACGGCCGGTGACGAACACGACCGTGGAGCCGGAGTTCTCGACCTGTCGCAGGGCGTCTCTGGTCCGGTCGGAGACGGTGCCGTCGGTGCGGATCAGGGTTCCGTCCAGGTCGGTGGCGACGAGAACGGGACGGGACACAAGTAACCAGTCAACCATTCACCGGGATGGGACACCATCGTCCGAGAGGACTGTGCCGGTGTCGTCCTCATGTCCCGAACGGTGTCGCGGGCGAACGGTGTCCCGGGCGCGGGGAACCGGATCTCCGCCGGGGATGATCCCGTTCCCGGACACCGCCGACGAGCCGGATATCGGAGATCAACGGCGCCTGACACGGTGGCGCACACCGATGATCGTTGCCGGCTGTCGCCCCCGCCACTGCGGGTAGCATGCGGACATGGCCTTCTCCGACGCGTCCGAGGCGTCTCGTTCGCCCGTTACCGGCGGCGCGGGGGGCACCGACGGCGGGAGTGGCGGGGGCGTCCCGGGAGGGGAGTCCGCGGCCGCCGGTGGCCAGGCCGGTGGTACGCCGGGTGGAACCCCACCGTTGCCGTCTGTCGTCGGATCACCTCGTGGCGCGAGAACAGGCCGCGAGAGAAAAACATTTGACGAACTCTTTGCCGAGCTCGGCGGGAAATGGCGTGAGCGGACACCGGGCTCCGGTACTGTCGCCGCGCTCGACCTGGGCGTGCACCATCTCGGCAAGAAGCTCGTCGAGGAGGCCGCCGAGACGTGGATGGCCGCCGAGCACGAGAGTCGGGAGCGGGCTGCCGAGGAACTCTCCCAGCTCCTCTACTGGAGCCAGCTGATGATGATTTCCCTGGGCCTTTCCCTGGACGACGTATACTCGCACCTGTGAGTAGGTCCTGCCTTTCCGTGGTCGTCCGCTTTGCGGCCCTCCGTGCCTTTGGCGAGTGTTGATGATGCTGCGTATTGCGGTTCCGAACAAGGGCGGGCTCGCGGCGGCCTCCAGCCAGTTGCTGTGCGACGCGGGTTACCTCGCGCGGCGGGAGTCCGCCGAGCTGGTGGTGGCCGACGTCGAGAACGACATCGAGTTCTTCTTTCTGCGTCCGCGTGACATCGCCGTGTACGTCGGCACCGGCCGGCTCGATCTCGGCATCACCGGCCGTGATCTCCTCGTCGACAGCAACACGTCGGCGCAGGAGCTGGTGCCCCTCGGGTTCGGCCAGTCGGCGTTCCACTACGCGGCGCCGGCCGGCACCATGAGCGACATCAAGGAGCTTGACGGGCTGCGGGTCGCCACGTCGTTCCCCGGCCTGGTGCGTACCGACCTCGCCGGGCGCGGCATCTCGGTCCAGATCGTCAAGCTGGACGGCGCCGTCGAGACCGCCGTGCGGCTCGGCGTGGCGGACGCGGTGGCCGACGTCGTCGAGACCGGGCGGACCCTGCGGGCGGCCGGGCTCGAGCTCGTCGGCGAGTCGGTGCTGCGCTCCGAGGCAATCATGATCGCCAAGCGCGGGGCGGATCTGTCGGCCGCTCACGAGCGGCTGCTGCGCCGGGTGCAGGGCGTCCTGGTGGCCCGGCGGTACGTGATGATGGACTACGACGTGCCCTCCTCCGTGCTGGAGAAGGCCTGCGAGATCACCCCGGGCTACGAATCCCCGACGATCTCCCCGCTGCAGCGGGAGGGCTGGGTCGCGGTCCGGGCGATGGTCCTGAAGGCCGACGTCAACCGCACCATGGACGACCTGTGGGATCTCGGCGCGCGCGGGATCCTGGTCTCCGGTATCCAGGCCTGCCGGCTGTAGCGCTCGGCCCACTGACGGCCGTGCCGCGAGCGCCGGCCGCGCCTCGGCGCTGGCTGTCGCGCCTGGCGGGCTGGCGCTGGTTCGTCCGGCCACGTCCGCGCGATGTTCGTGTTTTCATCGATCCATGCGCGCGGGCGGGAACGCACGGACAGCCAAGGACTCCCGTCTACGAGCACCGGACGCCGGTCCGATGGAGCGGATGCTTGCGGACATCCATGAGGCTTTCCGCACCGACCGGTCCGGGAAGGTCGCCAGCTTCATCCCCGAGCTCGCGACCGCGGACCCGGACCTGTTCGGCCTCGCCGTCACGACGATGGACGGGCTGCGCTACCGGGCGGGCGACAGCGACGTCCCGTTCACGATCCAGTCGGTGTCGAAGCCGTTCGTTTACGCGCTGGCCCTGCGCGACCGCGGGACCGATGGTGTGCTGGCCAGGGTCGGGGTCGAGCCGACCGGTGACGCCTTCAACGCGATCACGCTCGAGCCGGAGACCGGCCGTCCGCTGAACCCGATGGTGAACGCCGGGGCGCTGCTCACCTCCAGCCTGGTGAGCGGCGGTGACGCGGCCGAGCGTTTCGACCGTGTCCTGACGGGTCTGTCGGCGTTCGCGGGCAGGCAGTTGACCGTGAATGAGCGGGTCTTCGCCTCCGAGCGGGACACCGGTGATCGAAACCGTGCGATCGGCTACCTGATGCGTGGCGCGGGGGCGCTGCGGGGGCCGGTGGACGAGATCTGCGAGGTCTACTTCCGGCAGTGCGCCGTGGAGGTCACCGCGGCGGACCTCGCGGTGATGGCCGGCACCCTCGCCCGCGGCGGGGTGAACCCGCTGACCGGCGAGCGCGTCCTGAACGAGGAGCACGTCAACCATGTGCTGACCGTCATGGCGACCTGCGGCATGTACGACCGGGCGGGAACCTGGCTGTTCCGGGTGGGCCTGCCCGCGAAGAGCGGGGTCGCCGGAGGAGTGTGCGCGGTGCTGCCCGGGCAGCTCGGGATCGGCGTCTTCAGCCCGCCGCTCGACGAGGTGGGCAACAGCGTCCGCGGCGTGCGCGCCTGCGAGCGGCTGGCCTCCCGGTTCGCACTGCATCTCCTTGCCCCGCAGGGAGAACCGCCGCACCCGGTACGGGGCACGCACCGTGGCGACGCGCTGAGCTCGAAGCGGATGCGAGGCGCGCGCGAACGGGCCGTCCTCGCCGTACGGGGTTCCGCGATCGTCATCCACGAGCTGCAGGGCGATCTGGTGTTCGCCAGCGCGGAGCGGGTTGTGCGCACCGTCCGCCAGCACCTGGACGACGTCCGCTGGGTGGTGCTCGACCTGCGCCGGGTGGCCGCCGTCCGGGAGCCCGCCCTCGAGCTCCTGCGGGTGCTGCTCGACGAGCTGGCCAGCAGGGATGTCAACGTCCTGTTCGCCGACCCGCGTGGGCTTCCGGGCGTCGACCGCCTGATGCGGGGGGACTGGAGCACGCAGCGCGTTGCCGATCTGGAGACCGCGCTCGAATGGGCGGAGGAGGCGCTGCTGATGCGCGAGGACCTCGCGACCCTCCCGCCGACCGCGCACGTCCCGCTCGGTGCGCAGGAACTGCTCACCGATCTCGGCAAGGAGGGCACCCGGGTCATCGGCGCGATGTGCGAACGACGCACCTACGAACGCGGCGCGACGGTCTTCGACGAGGGAGATCCGGCGGACGCGCTCTACTTCGTCACCAGGGGCCTGGCGAACGCGCAGGCGCCGAACGCGGACGGGACGCGCTGGTTCCGGCTCAGCTCGGTTCCAGCGGGCAGTGCCTTCGGTGAGCTGGCACTCGTCGACGGCGGCCGGCGTTCCACCCGGATCGTCGTCGCGGAGACCATGACCTGCGAGGTGCTCTCGGTCGCGGCGTTCGACACCCTGGTGCGCGAGCATCCAGACGTCTACAACGCGCTGGTGCGCGCGATCGCGCGCAGTCTCTCGGCACAGCTGCGCCGAGCGACCCGGGAGATCCAGTCGCTCGAAGAGTGAGTGCCTCCGGGCCTGGCCTGCCGCCTGCGGGCGCGAGCCGAGCCCGGAACGACTGCGAGCCGGGTGCCCGAGCCCGGAACGAGTCCGGGCTCGGACCGGGGGTCAGCGACCCCGAATGATCAGCGACATTCCCTCGCTGCGGGTGGCCGGGCTCAGGAACTGGCCGCGCACCGCCGAGGTCACCGTGGTCGCCCCCGGCTTGCGGACACCGCGCATCGACATGCAGAGGTGCTCCGCCTCGACGACGACCATGACGCCCCGCGGGTCGAGGACGTCGACGAGTGCGTCGGCGACCTGAGAGGTGAGGCGCTCCTGGACCTGCGGCCGGCGGGCGTAGAGGTCGACCAGCCGGGCCAGCTTGGACAGGCCGGTGATCTGCCCCTTCTCGTTCGGGATGTAGGCCACGTGTGCCTTGCCGGCGAAGACCACGAGGTGGTGCTCGCACAGCGACGAGAAGTCGATGTCGCGGACCAGCACCATCTCGTCGTGGCCCTCGTCGAAGACCGTGGTCAGGACCTCCGCCGGGTCCCGGCCAAGGCCTTCGACCGCCTCCTGGTAGGCGCGCGCGACGCGGTCCGGGGTCTTGCGTAGGCCTTCGCGGTCCGGGTCCTCGCCGATGCCGATCAGCAACTCACGGACGGCCCGGGCGACCCGCTCGTGGTCGAAGGGCCGAACCATCTCCGGCCGCTTCAGCCGCCGCCGCGCCTCGATGCCGCTGCCGGCGCCCTTCGCGTCGGTCACGTTGTCCGAGACGTTGCTCTCGGTAGCCGATCCCGGCGAGACGCCCTGGTCCAGCCCGGAGGAGCCCGCGTTCAGCTCACCGGCCTGTCGCACGATGGTCTGCGCCTGGTCGGAATCGGAGGTCAACGGCGTCTCCTGTCGTCATCGTTGTCCCAGGTGGGCGGTGCCCAGGGGTTCGCGATCCGGGGGCCTTCCGGTGGCGGGGATCCCGGCGGGGGTGTGCCGTGGGCCGGGCTCGGGGCGCTGTGTCCGGGCCCGCTCTGCGCGGGGTCGCCGTGCCCGAGGCCCGCGGGACCTCCGGCGGTGCCCGGGTCGGCCTGGCCTGCCGGGCGGGGGTGGCCCGCAGTGCCGTTGCCGCCGCTCACCCCACCGCCGTTCGCCGAACCGCCGCCGTTCGTGCCGCCGCCGTTCGTGGCATGGCCGGCCGGCCCGCCGTTGCCCTTCACCAGGTCAGAGACCTTGGACGGGACGAGACCCAGCTCGGCCGGGGTCTGCACCGGCGGTCGGTCCGACGGGATGCGCCGCCCCACGCCGGTGTACGAACCACGGCTGGGGCGCTTCTGGACAGTGGCGAAGACCTCGAGCACGTCGTCCTTGCTCAGGGTCTCGGTGTCCATCAACCGCAGGACGAGGTTGTCGAGGACGTCCCGGTAGGTGACCAGGATCTCCCAGGCCTCGTCGTGCGCGGCCTCGATCAGCCGGCGCACCTCGTCGTCGATCTCGCTCGCGACCTCCTCGGAGTAGTCGCGCTGGTGGCCCATGTCGCGGCCGAGGAAGACCTCACCGGACTCGCTGCCGAACTTGATCGCGCCGAGCTTGTCGCTCATGCCGTACTGGGTGATCATCGCGCGGGCGATCTGGGTCGCCTTCTCGATGTCGTCGCTGGCCCCGGTGGTCGGCTCGTGGAAGACGAGCTCCTCCGCGGTGCGCCCGCCGAGGAGGACGGCGAGCCGGTCGAGCATCTCCGACCTGGTCGACAGGTACTTGTCCTCCAGGGGGAGCTGCATCGTGTACCCGAGCGCCCGGCCACGCGGCAGGATCGTGATCTTGTGAACCGGGTCGGCGTTGGGGAGCGCGTGCGCCACCAGGGCATGACCGCCCTCGTGGTAGGCGATCCGCTTCTTCTCCCGGTCGCTCATCGCGCGGGTCTTGCGCTCCGGCCCGGCCATGACCCGGTCGATCGACTCCTCGAGCAGCGCCGACGAGATGAACCGGACGTCCGACCGCGCGGCGAGCAGCGCCGCCTCGTTGAGCACGTTCGCCAGGTCCGCGCCGGTGAAGCCGGGGGTGCGCCGGGCGATGATCAGCATGTCGACGTCCGAGCTGATCGGCTTGCCCTTGGCGTGGACCTTCAGGATCGCCTCGCGACCGAGCAGGTCGGGGCGGTCGACCACGATCTGGCGGTCGAACCGGCCGGGACGCAGCAGGGCCGGGTCGAGGATGTCGGGCCGGTTGGTCGCGGCGATCAGGATGACGCCGCCCTTCACGTCGAACCCGTCCATCTCGACCAGGAGCTGGTTGAGGGTCTGCTCGCGCTCGTCGTGGCCACCGCCCAGGCCCGCCCCGCGGTGCCGGCCGACGGCGTCGATCTCGTCCACGAAGATGATCGCGGGCGCGTTCGCCTTGGCCTGCTCGAACAGGTCGCGGACCCGGCTCGCGCCGACGCCGACGAACATCTCGACGAAGTCGGAGCCGGAGATCGAGTAGAACGGGACGCCCGCCTCACCTGCGACGGCGCGGGCGAGCAGCGTCTTGCCGGTGCCGGGCGGCCCGTAGAGCAGGACGCCCTTGGGGATCTTGGCGCCGATTGCCTGGAACTTGCCCGGGTTCTCGAGGAACTCCTTGATCTCCTGGAGCTCCTCGATCGCCTCGTCCGAGCCGGCGACATCCGCGAACGTGGTCTTGGGCGTGTCCTTGCTGACCAGTTTCGCCTTGGACTTGCCGAAGTTCATGACGCGGTTGCCGCCGCCCTGCATCTGGTTCATGAAGAACAGCAGCAGGAACACGATCAACAGCACGGGGAGCAGGTTGAGTAGCAGCGAGACGAGGACGTTCCCGCGGTCGACGGAGACGTTGTACTTGATGTTCTGCTGCTTGAGCTCGTTGGCGAGGACCAGGGCCTGCTCGGTGGCGAAGGACGACTCGTACTTCTTGCCGTTCCCCAGCTCGATCCGGATGATCTGCTTGGAGTCCTGGATCGTCGCATCGACGACCCTGGTCTCGGGTTTTGCTCCGGCGCTCTGGTCGATCTGCTGCTGTACGAAGCTCAGGTCTGCTTTCTGATACTCACTCGGTCCGGACAGCACGCCCGTCGTGAGGATGATCACGAAGAGGACCAGGAGCAGCAGAGGTACCCAGCCGCGGAAGATTCTTCTTGGAGTCATCTGTCTGGAACGCCGGACACAAGCGTTCCACCCTCCTGCCGTGTGTGCTGCCCTCGATCGGGATTCCCTTGTGCCGAGGGTACCGCCGGCACGCGCATCTCACCGCGCGTACATCCGAGCAACGGACCGGGGGGCCGCACTGTTCCGTAACGGCCCTCGGGGACGTACCGGCGGGCTACCGGACACCTGCCGATCAGCGGTGCCGGCCCCGCCTGACTCGGGTGAACCGGCCCGTGACCTCCCCGGAACCCGTGTCGTGGCCGGGCCTGACCGGGGGACGGATCCCCGCCTCGCGGCCCGTCAGGCGCGCCGGGCGATCGCCTCGGGCGTGAGGGTGCCTACGAACGGCAGGGTCCGATAGTGCTCGGCGTAGTCCAGGCCGTAGCCCACGACGAAGGCACTCGGGATGTCGAACCCGACATAGCGGACGTCGACGTCCACGGTGATCGCCTCGGGCTTACGGAACAGCGCCAGCACCTCCAGCGACGCCGGCCCGCGCGACCGCAGGTTCCGCAGCAGCCAGGAGAGGGTCAGCCCGGAGTCGATGATGTCCTCGACGACCAGCACGTCCCGGCCCTCGATCGACCGGTCGAGATCCTTGAGGATGCGGACCACACCGGAGGACGACGTCGTCGAACCGTACGACGAGACGGCCATGAACTCCATCGTGATCGGCACCGACAGGGCCCGGGAGAGGTCCGCCATCACCATCACGGCGCCCTTGAGTACGCCGACCAGGAGGATCTCGCGACCGGCGTAGTCCGCGTCGACGCGGGCCGCCAGCTCCGCGATCTTCGCGGCGATCTCATCCCGGCTGACCAGGATCTCGTCGATGTCGGGATGCGCCCGGGGCGGCCCGCCGGCCGGGATCGAAGTGCCGTCGTGGTCGGGCTTCGCGGTCGCGGCCTGGCTCACCGGCCTGTCCTCCTCGTTGCGCGCTGGGTCGCCTGGTCCTCGGTCGCCCGACGCCGGGGTGCCTGGCGTCAGAGTGCCCGACGCCGGGGCGCGGGACGTCGGTCCGCCACGCTCACCGGGCGCGCGGACCACACCGGGACGGCCCGGGTGGCCCGCACCGGCCGGCATGTCGGGACGGACCGGTGCATCCGGGCCGACGAGGGCGATCCTGCCACCGGTCCGGCGGGCGAGCACCCCCGACGGCAGCGGGACGGGCTTCTGCCCGCGCCAGCGGGTCACCAGGTCCTCGACGGCCCAGATGTGGTCGGCGCGCAGCGCGGACGCCGACGACCCGGCCGCCAGCGCGGCGCGGCGCAGGACCCGGCTCCGCAACGCCTGTGTCAGGCCCGCGAGGGCCGCCACGTCGAACTCGACCCGCGGCCCCAGCTCCGCCTCCGCCGCCAGCGGCGTGCGCGGTGCCCGTGGCGCCGTGGCATCCGCGGCGCTCCCGGCGAGCTCGGCGTAGACCGACTCCGCCTGTGCCTCGAGCGCGTCCGCGTCCGCCCGCAGCAGGTCGGCTGTGCGGGCCAGCGCCTCGGCGATGCCCGGCCCCAGCTCCGCCTCCAGCACCGGCAGCACGGTTGACCGTGTCCGGGCCCGGGCGAAGGCCGGGTCGGCGTTGGTGGGGTCGTCCCAGAACTCCAGGCCGAGAGACTGGCAGGCCTGGCGGGTCTGGTCGCGCCGCAGCCGCAGCAGCGGGCGGCGGATGGCTCCGTCCGTGGCGGGCATGCCGCTCAGCGACCGTGCTCCCGAGCCGCGGGCGAGCCGCAGCAGGACGGTCTCGGCCTGGTCGTCGAGGGTGTGGCCGAGCAGCACCGCGTGCGCGCCCAGGCGCTCGCCGGCCGCGAGCAGCGCGGCGCGGCGCGAGTCCCGGGCCGCGCCCTCGGATCTCGGTGACGGTGCGGCGAGCACCTCCACCGGGGACAGGCCGAGCAGCCGGCCGCTCGCGGCGACCTCCTCGGCGCGGGGTCGTGAGGTGTCGTCCCATCCGTGGTCCACCGTCAGGAGCCCGGCCCGCAGCGCGCGGCGGGGAGCCACGAAGGCCAGCGCGGCGGCGAGCGCGAGTGAATCCGCTCCGCCCGAACAGGCGACGAGGACGAGGCCGCCGGGTGGGACGTCGGCCACCGCGTCGCGGACGGCCAGCCGCACCGCGGCGACGGCCGGAGCGGGCATCCCCCGGCCCCGCCCGAGCGCGGCGGGCTGTGGACCGTGCGTCGGCCGGACCGTCACGCGGGCCGAACCGTCACGCGGACATCGACGGGCGGGTGCCGAGCACCCGGAGCATCCACGCGCCCGGGTCGGTCAGCTCAGGGCGGGTGGGCAGGGTCTGCGGCGACTGCCAGACGTGGTTGAAGCCCTCCACGCCGACCTCGGCGACCACGGCGCGGACGAACGCCCCGCCCTGGCGGTACTGCTGCATCTTGAGATCCAGCCCGAGCAGGCGACGTAGGAAACGGTCGATGGGCGAGCCGCCGGAGCGCCGGTTGTCGAACTTGCCGCGGATGTCGGCCACCGTCGGCACGACCTGCGGGCCGACCGCGTCCATGACCTGGTCGGCGTGCCCCTCGAGCAGGGTCATCAGCGCCTGGAGGCGGTCGAGGACGGCGCGCTGCGCCGGGGTCTGCAACGCCTCCACGACGCTCGGCGTGTCCGGCCCGTGGTCGCGCACGGCGCTGCGCAGCGCCGTGACGGCGGAGCGGAGCCGGTCGGCGAGGACTTCGGGATCGAGGTCGGTCGCGCCGATGAACGCCGCGATCTCGGACTCGAGGTGCTCGCGCAGCCACGGGACGGCGGTGAACTGGCTGCGGTGCGTCTGCTCGTGCAGGCAGACCCAGAGCCGGAAGTCGCGCGGGACCACCCGCAGGGTCTCCTCGGCGTGGGCGATGTTCGGCGCGACGAGGCTGAGCCGCCCCACCGGGGTCGGAGCGCCGGGCTTCGCCAGGGACGGGGCGCTCGCGGCGCCGCCCGCCTCATACTCCTCCGGCGGGAGGAAGACCTCGAACTGGCCGAGAACCTTGCCCGCGAGGTAGGCGAGCGCGGACCCGACCTGGACACCGGTGACCCGCCGGCCCACCGCGGCGGCGAGCCGGCCGCGGCTCTGGTCGGAGAGCTTCTCGATCAGGGGCGTGGTGGCCACGCGCAGCCCGGCGACGTTGGAACGAACCCACTCCGGCCGGTCGACGACCGCGATCGGGGTCGGTGGCCCGGCGGGGACGAGCTGGGTGTAGTCCTGCACATGGCCCTCAGCGATGACAGCCAGGCGCCGGAGCTCCGAGACGATCTCGTCCGCCTCCGCCCGGCTTCGCTGCGGCCCTGGTCGGACGAGCTTCTTCGCCGTCGTTACGGCGAGTTCCCAGTCCACCAGCTCAGCGTCCACGAATAGGAGCGTACCGGGCTTCCGGCCGCTTCGCCCGCCCGATCGGACGACGCCAGTCGGGCCCGGGGAGCCGTCCGTGGTGCCTGCCGTTGAGGTCGGCAGGGCCTGTGGTGTTCTTTGTTGTCCGATGACCTAGCCGCCCGGCGGCGCCGGTGGCCCGGCTGATGGCGGCCCGGCGCCGGCCGGCGGACATCCGCAGGAGGCGAGGGCCGCCGCGACCCGGTCCAGCGCCATCTTGGTCAGGCCCTGCTCCTCGACCGGGGCGAACAGCCCGAACAGCAACAGCCGTCCGTCGCTGTCGGTCACCATGCCGGCGAGGCTGGTCACGATGCGCAGGCTGCCGGTCTTCGCCCGGACGACGCCGGCCCCCGGCGAGGTGTCACCGGGGCCGTACCGGTCGCCGAGCGTGCCGGTGAAGCCCGCGACCGGCAGCCCGGACAGGACCGTCCGCAGGGCCGGATGACCCGGCAGGGCGGCCGTCCGCAGCGCCGCGACGAGCGTCGCCGGGGCGATCCGGTTGTCGATCGAAAGTCCGCTGGTGTCGCGCAGCGAGGCGCCGTCGGTCGGGATGCCCGCGTCGCGAAGGGCGCCGAGCACGCCCCGGGTGGCCCCGTCGAAGCTCGCCGGAAGCCCCCGGGCGATCGCGACCTGACGTCCCAGGCTTTCCGCCAGGTCGTTGTCGGAGTCGGTGAGCATCCGCTCGACCAGGACCGGGATCGGCGGGCTCTGCACGGACCCGACCTCGCGGGCCGCCGCGTCCGCCCGGCCCGTCGAGACCGAGCCGACGGACACGCCGGCCGCGGTGAGGGCCGTGCGGAACGCGGCCGCCGCGGTGGCGTCCGGGGTCAGGCTGCGCGGCCCGGCGGCGCCGGGTGTGGCACGCCCCGCGTCGACCGACAGCGCGGACACCGGGGTCACGTTCCCGTCGGTCACGTAGCCGTCGCGCCAGCCGGGTGCCATCCCCGGGCCCTCGTAGGCCGTCCCGTCGCCGACCACCGCGCCGACAGCGGTGATGCCGGCCTTGCGGACCTGCTCGGCGAGGTCGCTCAACCGGGCCGCCGGCGGGTACCCGGCCGCCCCGGTCGCCGCGGTCAGGGTCGGATCGCCCGCGCCGACCAGCCAGAGCGTGCCGCCTGGGGCCAGGGGCGCCCGGCCGGGCACAGTCGCCGACCCGGTGGTTGCCGCAGGTGACCCCGCGGTCGCCGCGGGTGGCGCGCTGGCCGGCGGGAGGTAGACCGCGCGGGTGCGCAGGCGGGCGTCCGGATCGAGCGTGGTGAGCGCCGCGGTCGCCGTGGCGATCTTGACCGTGGACGCGGGAGCGGTCGGCTCGGTGGGGCGGTTCGCGAGGAGCACCTGCCCGGTCAGCGCGTCGACCACCAGTGTCGCCGGGCCGCCCAGCACGGGGTCGGAGAGCGGCCCGAGCAGCCGCGCGGCCACCGCGGCCGGGTCGGCCTTCGGTGCGTCCGGGTCCAGCCCCGGCAGCGCGGACGCCTCGGCGCGTACACCCGGCGGGGCCGGTGACGCGCCGCCCGGAGGCGCCGCCGGACCGGGCGAGAGCGATCCGGCGAGCAGCGCTCCGGCCAGTGCCGTGAGGCCACCGGCCCGCGCGCCCAGCGGCACTGTGGTCACTCGGGAAGGTTACGCAGGTCGGTGTCGCGCGGGTGGCGCACTGCCGGTCACGTCCCGGCTTTCGTAAGGTGGACGGCCTCGCCCCGGCGACGGGAGAACGCGGTGTGCCTCCCGGCCGTCCGGAGCCCGCGACCGTGCTGGCCGCGTGGGTTTCCGGCGAGCGGGAACACCCCACGCGGGGGTGGCTCGGTCTCAGTCCGGGGTGGAACCGCTTCGGCAATCATGTGGATCGGGTACGAAGAAGGCCACACCATGGTGTGCGCCGCGGGGTGTGACAGGCACGATGGATGTCGCCCGGGGGCGCTCGGAGCCGACTGCGCGGCGCGCCTCGCGGGGCGTGGCCGTGCGATCGTGCGAGTGGCGGCGCCGTGCGGTGGCACCGCGGCCCGGTGGCCGCACCCCGCCACAGCGCGTCACCGCGCACAGGGCACAGTGGACCCGCACGAACCGCGGGTCCGGGTCTCGGCTTGACTACCGCGACCGAGTGACGCGCCACGCGGGTAGCGGCGCATCGCGAGACGGACGACCCATGGACGCCGGACACGGCGTCCTTCAGACACAGAGCCGGCCTTCGGTGCCGGACGGACCGAAGGAGACAGGGAACGGCGTGGACCTCGAGTTCGACGTGACCATCGAGATCCCCAAGGGGCAGCGCAACAAGTACGAGATGGATCACCACACCGGGCGCATCCGGCTGGACCGGATGCTGTTCACGTCCACCCACTATCCGTCCGACTACGGATTCATCGAGGGCACGCTCGGTCGGGACGGCGATCCGCTCGACGCGCTGGTTCTGCTGGAGGAGCCGACTTTCCCGGGCTGCCTCGTGCGGTGCCGCACGATCGGCATGTTCCGGATGACGGACGAGAAGGGCCCGGACGACAAGGTCCTCTGCGTCCCGGTGGCGGACGTCCGGCAGGAGCACCTGCGTGACATCCGTCACCTGCCGGAGTTCGACCGGCTGGAGATCCAGCACTTCTTCGAGGTCTACAAGGACCTCGAGCCCGGGAAGTCCGTCGAGGGCGCCTCCTGGGTGGACCGGGGGGCCGCCGAGAAGGAGATCCTCGCCTCGATCACCCGGCTCAAGGACTCCGAGGGCGTCGAGCACGGCGCGGACGAGGACGGCGCCGCGCACGCACACACGGCCTGACAACCACGGCGACGGCCACGCTCCGGCATCGAGCACGGCCGTCCCGGGCGGCCGGTGGGATTGCCCCCACCGGCCGCTGTGGCATGCCCTGAGGCAGGTGCGAGGGGGTTGGCCAGGCCGCCGCTGACGGTGAACGGCGCTGGCTGGGAAGAGAGTCTGAGCCGGAGGCGGGGATTGAACCCGCGACCTATCGCTTACGAGGCGATTGCTCTGCCACTGAGCTACTCCGGCATCGGCCAGGCGGCTGCGAGCCGGTGGGCTCCGGCGCCGTCCTGCCCGGACGAGTATGCCAGACGAAGACGATGTGGCGATCGGCGCCCGTCCGTGGTCCGGGCCCTGACGTGGCTCGCGCGCACGTCACCCTGGGTCGGGGTGGCCGGGCTGCCGGCGGGTGACGGGCTCGATCCGGTGCGTCCCGGATCCGGATGCGGTCCAGTTCGGTGGCTCGGTGTGTGCTGGGGTGTCCGTCGGCGGGAAGTCACCGCTCTGCCTGTCTGCGCACCCCGCCACATCCTGTCGACGTTCGGTTGTCCGCGGGATACGGAATGATCGGGACGCGCACTGATCGCATGTCTTGCAAGGCTTTCTGTTACGGATTTGAATGCTCGAACCCCCGCGCGTCGGCCGAAGGTGTCGAAAAGGCACCCCCGGTCGCAGTGGCTCCGGAGAGGTTGCGTAGGGTTTCGCACCATGACCGGGGCCGGGGAAGGTGCGCCAGGCACGACGCGCGGAGCGTCGCTGCTTGTCGCCGAAGACGACGAGGCATCGCGAATCGCGCTGGCACGCAGCCTTGAGCGATTTGGGTACCGGGTGCTCGAGGCCGCGGACGGCGAGGCAGCGCTGCGACTGTTCCAGACCACCGAGATAGATCTCGTTGTGCTGGACGTGGCCATGCCGCGGATGGACGGTTTCGCCGTCCTCAGCCGGCTGCGCCAGACAAGCGAAGTGCCGGTGATCATGTTGACCGGACGTGCCGAGGAGGTCGACCGGGTCGTCGGCCTGGAGCTCGGCGCCGACGACTACGTGGTCAAGCCGTACTCGTTGCGCGAGCTGGTCGCCCGGGTGCGTGCGCGGCTGCGCCGCCGGCCCGTCGAGGCGCCGCCGCAGCGAACGGGGGACGGCAACGAGCCCCTCATCTACGGCGACGTCTCGATCGACCTGCGCGCGCGGGAGGTGGCCGTCGCGGGTGAGCGGGTGGATCTCACCGCCCGTGAGTACGAGCTGCTGGCCTTCCTCGCCCGACATCCACGCCGGGTGTTCAGCCGCGAGGAACTGCTTGAACAGGTCTGGGGCACCCGCTTCCAGGACCCGGCGACCGTGACCGAGCACGTCCGGCGGGTGCGCACCAAGGTCGAGGGAAGACCGCCGCAGCGCCGCCTGGTCACCACGCTCCGGGGGATGGGCTACCGGTTCGATCCCTGAGATCCGGCTCCGTCGCCTCGCGTAGCTCCCGGTCACCCTCCTGGAGCTCGATGATCGATCCGTTCGGCACGGGTCGGCGCCGGTGGTGTTCCCGGTAGCCGCCCATGTCGAGCCGTTCGGCCGTGCCGGCGCGTGCCCGTAGGCACCAGTCCACCGCGCGGATGAACATGCCGTGGGTGAAGACCACGACAAGTCCCGGGGGCGCCTGGTGCAGCCGGGCGAGGAGCCGGTCGGCCCGGTCCATCAGCCCGGCGAACGACTCACAGCCCAGCTCGGGCCGGTCCACCGAGTACGGGTTCGCCTGGTGCCAGTACTGCCGCGCGAACGGCGCCCGTTCGAGGTCGGTCAGTTTCTGACCGTGGAGACTGCCCAGGTAGGTGAACTCCTGGACGTCCCAGACCTCCAGCGGGGTGGCCGGGAACCTGCGCGCGGTCGGTTCCGCGGTCAGCCGGGCGCGTAGGTACCAGGAGACCACGATCAGGGACGGGTCGTGGGGAATCATCCCGGCGACCGCGTCAGCCTGGCGCACTCCGAGGTCGGTGAGCCCGATCCCGTGCGGATCGGCCGACGGCTGCCCCGCGTTCGCCGTGCTCTCGCCGTGGCGTACCAGCCACACCCGCCGTTGCATGGTTCCCCCCATGTGGATGCCGCCGGCCGCGCCGGCGCGCGGTCATGTCGCGCTGTCTGTTTTGCCGCGAGCTGCCGTCCCGAAGTTCGGGCGGTCTGTGCCGCGTACGCCCTCAGTGCTCCGTGCGCCGCCGGGAACGGCGGCGGTGGGACCGCCCGCCGGCCGTGTCGGGGGAGCTGTCCTCGCCGCCGTCCGGCGCCGGGCCCGCCGTCCCCGCCGGCCCGGCTGGTTCCGCGGTCCCAGTTGGTTCCGCCGTGGCGGCTGGCCCTGCCGTGGCGGCTGGCCCTGCCGTGCCGGTCGGGTCCGCGGTGCTGGCCGGGCGTGCCGGTCCGGCGGCATGGGTGGCCTCGTAGGCCTTGCGTGAGCCGCAGACGTCCGCGCGGGAGCAGGCGTGCCGGCCCCCGCCGTCGAGGGCGACCGTCACCTGCTGGCGCGGCACGTCGTGCGCGACGACCCGGCCGTCCCCGTCCGGTGTGGACGCGCGGGCGCCCACCGCGGGGACGGCGGCGGTGAACTCCTCGTAGAGGGGATGCTCGTAGCGCAGGCAGCACATCAGCCGGCCGCACGCCCCACTGATGCGCATCGGGTTCAGTGAGAGGTTCTGGTCCTTGGCCATCCGCACGCTCACCGGCTCGAAGTCGGTGAGGAAGGTGGAGCAGCAGAGGTCCCGCCCGCAGGAGCCGATCCCGCCCTGGAGTTTCGCGCTGTCGCGGGCCGAGAGCTGCCGCAGCTGTACGCGGGCGGAAAGCGTCCGGTTGAGATCACGCACGAGGGCACGGAAGTCGACACGGTTCTCGGCGGTGAAGTAGACGGTGAAGGCGTTGCTGTCGGGGACCACGTCCACTCCGACCACCTTCATCGGCAGGCCGTGCTCCCGGACGAGCCGGCGGGCGGCGACCCTCGCCTGGGCGCGGCGCCGTCGGGCGGCGTCGTCACGGCGCAGGTCGTCCTCGTCCGCGAGGCCGGCCAGCACCGGCAGGCCGCCGACATCCTCGCTGACCCACTGCGGCGCCCACACGCAGGTGGCGACCTCGGGCCCCTCGTCGGTGGGCACCAGGACCCGGTCACCGACCCGCGGGCTGTACGGGCCCGGATCGGCGTAGTAGAGCCGGCCCCGGCGGGAGAAGGACACCGCGCACATCATCGGCATGCGACGTCCCGCCACCTTCCGCCCTCGGATGCCCGGTCCACGGAAGACTACGACGGGAGCGGCGGCGAGGCTCCCGGTTCGCCCATCTCGCCCGATGCGGGGTGCGACGGCTCCATTCCGGATGGAGACGGGTCGGTCGGCGCGCCCCGGGGCCGGCCGGTGTCATCCGATGCGGGCGCCGCCCGGGACCTGGTAGACGGCGAACGGGGCCACGATGACCGGGCGGGCGACGTTGCGCACCGGCGTACCGCCCGGGGTGCGTCCCGTCTCCTGGCCGTGGTGGGCGTGGCCGTGGACGGCGAGCGCGGTGGCGGGCGCGTCGGCGGCGCCCGCGCCGGAGCCCGGGGCCACGGAGCCCGGGATCACGCTGCCATGCCAGGAGCCGTCGGCTGGCGCCGGAGCGGGGCCGTCCGAGGGAAGGACCGACGCCGGCCCCGGCGGGTCGAGCGTGCCCGCCATGCCCGACCTGCGCGCTGCGGTCGCCCCGCGCCCGGGACCGGTGCCGCGCCCGGCTCCCGCCGCGCGTGAACCGTCGATGGCGGCGCCGAGCAGGGAGCTGCCGAGGAACCGGTGCAGCCCCGGCGCCTCGCCCGTCAGCGTCTCCCGCACGGGCGCGTAGTGGGTGAGGGCGATGCGGACGTCGGTGTCGAGCGAGGCGAGCGCGTCGCGCAGGTGAAAGGCGTCGGCCGCGGCGTCCTCGGGCGTCCGGCCGCCGGGCCCGCCGTCGGCCAGGTGGTTGTCGGCGAACCCCGTCACGCCCGCGACCCCGACCGGGCCGGCCGCCGTCCCGATCGTCGCCGCGGTGCCGTCGAGCACGATCGCGCCGGCGTCACCGAGCATCGCGGCGACCCGCGGGCCCTCGCCGGCGTCGTGGTCGTGGTTTCCCAGCACCGCCACGACCGGCAGGTCGAGCCCGCGGACAACCGTGCACAGCTCCGCCGCGGAGTCCAGCTCGCCGTCGTTGGTCAGATCACCGGCCAGCAGCAGGACGTCGGCGACGAGCGCCGCCCGCTGGTAGAGCGGCCGGAGCCGGAACGCGGATCCGGGAACGACATGGAGGTCGCCGACCGCCGCAACCCGCATGCCCGTCCTCTCCTCCGGTGGCGCCTGCCGCCGAACAGGTTCTTATGCGTCGCGCAGCGTGAGGGCAAGAGACTCGGCAGCCAGCTGCGGCACAAGACCCGGGTTGTCCGCCAGCGCCTGCCGTGTCGCCAGGACGGCCTCCCACCGGCGCAACGTCTGCTCCGGGGTGGCCGCGGCGGCCAGCTGGGCGACGGCGTCGGCCTGGTCGGGGTGCACCGGGGTGACCTGCCCCCGCAGCTGCTGGACCAGTACGTCCCGGTACAGCCCGGCAAGATCCACCAGGGCCCGGTCGAGGGAGTCGAGAACAGTGCGCCGCCCGCGGCTCTTCTGGGTCCGCTCCAGCTCCTTGAGTGCCCCGGCAGCGCCGCGGACCTGGAGAGACCTCGGCTTGGCCCCCGCCTTGGCACCCCGCGCGGACGTCGACCTGGTACCGGAGGACGTCGCGCCGACGCCCAGCGCCGTCTTCAGCGCCTCGGTCTCGACCTCGTCGCGCTCGGCGTTCGCGGCCTGCGCGTCGGCGTTCGCGGCGTCCACCAGGTCGGCGGCCGCGGCCAGGCAGTCGCCGACCCGCCGCAGCCGGGAGGGCAGGCGCAGCACCGACTCCCGCCGTGCGCGGGCCTGCGGGTCGGTGGCCAGCCTGCGAGCCTGCCCGACATGCCCCTGGGACGCCTGCGCCAGCACGGCGGCGAGATCCTCGGCTGTGCCCTCCCGTATGAGGACGTCGGCCACGTTCTTCGGGTTCGGCAGCCGCAGGGCGACCGACCGGCACCGGGAGCGGATGGTGGGCAGCACGTCGTCGACGGATGGGGCGCACAGCAGGAACACGGCTCGCTCGGCCGGCTCCTCCAGCGCCTTGAGTAGCGCGTTCGCCGCCGAGTCGGTGAAGCGGTCCGCGTCCTCAATCAGCAGGATGCGCCATCGGCCCGCGCTGGGGGTGCTGGCGGCGTCCCTGATCAGGGCACGGACGTCCCGCACTCCGATCGAGAGACCCTCCGGGCGGACCGTGCGAAGGTCGGCCGCGGTGTCGGAGAGGACGGTGTGGCAGCCAGGGCACTGCCCGCAGCCTGGCGGGATGTTCTCGCAGAGCAGGCCGGCGGCGAAGGCCCGGGCCGCGTCGGCGAGGCCCGAGCCGGCCGGGCCGGTGAACAGCCAGGAGTGGGTCATGCCCGCCCGGGCGGCGACCAGCGACCCACCTTCGGTGACCAGCGCCGCCGCCGTGGCCGCGGCGGTCAGGGTGGCGACGACCGCGTCCTGTCCGACCAGGGTGTCCCAGACCGTCACACCGTCATTGTCGTGCATCACCGCGACCTGATCGTCATCGCGGGTCGTCACCGGTGATCGCCGGGCGCAGGCGTCCGGCGATCACCGCACGGATCTGCCGGTGCAGCTCCTGCGGGGAGAGCGTCGCGTCCAGGATGACGTGCCGGTCCGGATCCTCGTCCGCGAGCCTGCGGAAGTGCTCGCGAACCCGTCGGTGGTAGGCCACGGCCGCGACCGGGTCGGTGCCGGAGCGATCCGGCCCCGCGCCGTGCCCGGCACCGCCGCCGTGCCCGGCACCGCCGCCGTGCCCGGCACCGCCATCGTGTCCGGTACCGCCATCGTGTCCGCCGCCGTCGTCCTCGCTCTCCCGCCCGAGGTGAGGATCACCCCCGCCTCGGGCCAGCGCCTGCTCCGCAGGCAGGTCCAGCAGGATCGTCACGTCGGGCAGCAACGAGTGGCTGGCCCACTGGGTCAGCACCGTCAGCTCGTCGCTGTCGATCCGCTGGCCGAGCGCCTGGCACGCGATCGCGGAGTCCACGTAACGGTCGGTGAGCACGATCGCGCCCCGTGCCAGCGCCGGTTCGATGACCCGGGCCACGTGCTCGGCGCGGTCGGCCGCGTCCAGCAGCAGCTCGGTCCGGGCGTGCAGCCGGTTCGCGGGGTCGTCCAGCAGGTCCCGCAGGCCCGCGCCGAGGGACGTCCCGTCGGTCTCGTACGCCGGAACGACCTCGCGCCCGCTCGAGGACAGCCAGCTTCGCAACAGCTCCAGCTGGGTCGTCTTGCCGGCGCCCGCGGCACCCTCGACGGTGATGAACAACCCGCCATGACGGCGGCGGGCAGCGCCCGGCCGCCGCCCGCGCAGCGCGTTCCACAGCTCGGGCAGGACGGCTTCCCCGGTGTGGTCGTCCATCTGGCGGTAGGAGAACAGGCCGACCGCGACGGCGAGCAGCCCGCCGGCGAGCAGGACGACGGTGACACCGTCGGCCCGGACGTTGATGTCACCCCAGAGGTGGACCTGGTGCGAACCGATCAGACCGACGAGGGCCGGCGCGGCCGCGAGTACGACCAGCAGGTCGACCCGTACCAGCGACTGGACCAGCGCGAAGGTGCGCCCGCGCAGCTCATCGGCGACCTCGGCCTGCAGCAGGGTGTACCCGGTCACCCAGGCGACGCCGGCGAGGGCGCCGACGAACACGACCAGAATGCAGGCGATCACCAGGTTCGGGATGATCGCGACGATCACCAGCGTGATTCCCGCGGCGGTGACGCAGACGCCGAAAAGGCGGGTACGGCTGTAATCCCCGAGCAGCTTCGGGCCGGCGCCCATTCCGGCGGCGAGGCCGATGAACACCGCGCCGAACAGCACGCCGTAGGCCGAGTCGCCACCGCCGAGGATCTCGACGTAGAGCTTGCCGAGCGCCACCACACAGCCGGCGCCGGCGAAGCCGCCGAGGATTCCGACGACCAGCCCGCGGACGAGGCGGTCCTGGCCGACGAACTTCCAGCCCTCGGTGATCGAGGCGAAGAAGCCCGGCTCCGTGCTGTGCTCGGGCCGTTCCGCGCGGCCGATCGACCGCAGGCCCCAGATGACGATCGCCGACCCGAGGAACGTGGCCGCGTTGAAGTACAGCGCGATGTCCAGGGAGGAGTCGCGGAAGAAGTGAATGGACGGGCCCAGGGCCCGGGACACGGTGGCGAGCAGCGTGAAGATCGCCGCGGCCAGCGGCGCCGTGCCGTAGGTCGTTATCAGGCTGAGGGTGTTGGCCGCCGCGAGCCGGTTACGCGGGACCAGATGCGGGATCGAGGCCTCCTTGGCCGGTGCCCACACCAGGCTCACGCACTCGACGAGAAAGGACGCGATCAGTAGCCATCCGAGGGTTCCCACGATCGGGATGGACAGGAACAGCCCGAACCGCATCACGTCGGTGATGACCATGGTCATCCGGCGGTCGAGGCGGTCGGCGATCGCTCCGGCGAGCGGGCCCAGCACGAGCGCGGGCAGCAGACGGACGATCAGCAGGGAGCTGATCGCGAACGCCTGTCCGGAGAAGCTCTCGGTCAGCTGGGTGACCAGGGCGGTGGTCGCCAGCAGGCCCATCCAGTCGCCCAGGCTGGAAAGGCTGAGCTGGATCCACATCCGGCGGAACTCGGGAATTCGCAGAACCGCCCGCAGGTCGCCGTCCGAGCCGCTGGTGGTGCGCGCACGCGGTGGCGAGGGCACCGTCGTGACCGGATGACGGCTCAGTGGCCGCCGGACCCGCATCCGTGGCGGACGCGGGGCCCGCCGACCAGCCGGCGGCCCAGTGCCTGGCGGCTCGGTGTTTGGCGGCTCGGTGTTTGGCAGGTGAGTGCCTGGCGGGTCAGTGGTCGGCGAATCGGTGCTCGTCGAGTTGGCGCTCGGCGGGTCGGTGTTGACCACGGGAGTCGCCGCGGGCTCCCGCGGAGCCGCCCGCGCGGCCCGCAGCGGTGTCTGGTCCAGCTTGCCGTGGCTCTCGCCGACGGGCAGATCCATCAGCTCGACCGCTGAGAGCCACCGGACGTTGCTCCGGTGGCGCTGTCGGTGCCGGATGCGTCGCCCGCGGCGGTGCCGGTCTCCCCGGCGCCGCTGGCGGCGGACTTCGACGCGCGGGAGCCGGACTTCGCCGTGCCGCCCGACGTCTTGCCCGCGGGCTTGGCCTTCGTGGTGGTCTTCGCGGCCGTCCGGGGCTTGGCTGTGGCCTTCGCGGGCGCCTTGGCCGTGGTCTTCGTGGTCCGGCGCGGCGTGGTCGTGCCGCGGGCTCGGCGGTCCGCGAGGAGCTCGGCGGCACGCTCGACCGTGATGGTCTCGACCGCGTCGCCCTTGCGCAGGCTGGCGTTGGTCTCGCCGTCGGTCACGTACGGGCCGAACCGGCCCTCGCGCAGGACCATCGGGCGCTCGGTGGCGGGGTCGGGCCCGAGCTCACGCAGCGGCGGCGTCTGCGCAGCCTGGCGCCGACCGCGGGCCTTCGGCTGCGCGAGCAGCGCGAGCGCCTCGTCCAGCGTCACCGTGAACAACTGGTCCTCGGACTCCAGCGAACGGCTGTCGGCGCCCCTCTTCACATAGGGGCCGTACCGCCCGTTCTGGGCGGTGACCTCCGCGCCTTCCGCGTCGGTGCCGAGGACGCGGGGGAGCGTCAGCAGCCGCAGCGCGTCCTCGAGGGTCACGGTCTCCAACGACATGGTGCGCAGCAGGCTCGCGGTCTGCGGCGGCTCGCTGTCCGTCGTCACGTACGGGCCGTAGCGGCCGGCCTTCGCGGTGATCGACGCACCCGTCTTCGGGTCCGTGCCGAGCAGACGGTCGCCGCTGGGCGCGGCCAGCAGCTCGAGCGCGCGCTCCACGGTCAGCTCGTCGGGAGCGACCTCGTCCGGGACGCTGGCACGCCCGTCAGCGTGCTGGACATAGGGCCCGTAACGACCGACCCGCACGACGACAGGCTCGCCGTCGTCCGCCTTGCCCAGCGGGATGGAGTTGACCTCGCGGGCGTCGATCTCCCCGAGCCGCTCGCCGACCAGGTGCTTGAGGCCCTCGACCGCGCCGGAACCGCCGGTGTCGGTCGTGTCGGGCAGACCGAAGTAGAACCCGGTGAGCCAGTCCGTGGACGCGGCCGTACCAGCGGCGATCGCGTCGAGGTCGTCCTCCATCGAGGCCGTGAACTGGTAGTCCACGAGCCGGGTGAAGTGGTCCTCCAACAGCCCGACCACCGCGAACGCGACGAAGCTCGGGACCAGCGCGGACCCCTTCTTCCACACGTAGCCGCGGTCCTGGATCGTGCCGATGATCGACGCATAGGTGGACGGCCGGCCGATCCCCAGCTCCTCCAGCGTCTTGACCAGGCTGGCCTCGGTGAACCGCGGCGGCGGGCTGGTCGTGTGGCCACGCGGGGTGAGCGTGCGGGTGGCCAGCGGGTCCCCCCGCCGGACGTCGGGCAGCCGCCGCTCGCGGTCCTCGAGCTCGGCGTCCGGGTCGTCGGCGCCCTCGACGTACGCGCGTAGGAACCCGGGGAAGGTGATCACCTTGCCGGAGGCGGAGAACTCCGCGTCCTCCCCGGAGCTGGAGGTCGCGCCCAGGCGGATGGTGGCGCTGGTGCCGCGCGCGTCGGCCATCTGGCTGGCCACCGTGCGCTGCCAGATCAGCTCGTACAGGCGGAACGAGTCACCGTCGAGCTCCGAGCGCACCTCACCCGGGGTCCGGAAGTGATCCCCGGCGGGCCGGATCGCCTCGTGGGCCTCCTGGGCGTTCTTGACCTTCTTGGCGTAGGTGCGGGGCCGGTCCGGGACGTACTCGGCGCCGTAGAGGGTGCGGGCCTGGTCCCGGGCGGCGACCAGGGCGGTCTCGGACAGGTTCGTCGAGTCCGTCCGCATGTAGGTGATGTAGCCGTTCTCGTAGAGGCGCTGCGCGACCTGCATCGTGCGCTGGCTGGAGAACCGCAGTTTGCGGCCGGCCTCCTGCTGGAGCGTGGAGGTCATGAACGGCGGGTAGGGCGAGCGCCGGTACGGCTTGGTCTCGACCGACCGCACCGCGAACGCGGCGCCGGTGAGCCGGCCGGCCAGCGCGCGGGCGCCGGCCTCGTCGAGCAGCGCGACCCCGTCGGACGTCAGCTCGCCGGTCGGGGCGAAGTCGCGGCCGCTGGCCAGGCGCCGCCCGTCCAGCGCGACGAGGGTCGCCGGGAGCGGGGTCGTGTCGAGGGCGGCGCCGTCGTGCGCGACGGTCTGCTGGAAGACACCCTCGATGTTCCAGTACTCCGCGGTGCGGAACCGCATCCGCGCCCGCTCCCGCTCGACGAGGACGCGGGTCGCCACGCTCTGGACCCGCCCCGCCGAGAGCTTGGGCATGACCTTCTTCCACAGCACGGGGGAGACCTCGTAGCCGTAGAGCCGGTCCAGGATCCGCCGGGTCTCCTGCGCGTTGACCAGGTTCTCGTTGATCTCCCGCGGGCTGTCGACCGCACGCTGGATCGCCTGCGGGGTGATCTCGTGGAAGACCATCCGCTTGACCGGGACGGTCGGCTTCAGGGTCTGCAGGAGGTGCCAGGCGATCGCCTCGCCCTCGCGGTCCTCGTCTGTCGCCAGGTAGAGCTCGCTGGCGTCCTTGACGAGCGACTTGAGCTTGCTGACCTGGACCTTCTTATCCGGGCTGACGACGTAGAGGGGCTCGAAGCCGTTGTCGACGTCGACCCCGAGCCGGGCCCACGGCTTGCCCTTGTGCGCGGTCGGCACGTCGGCGGCGCTGCGCGGCAGGTCGCGGATGTGGCCGATGCTCGACTCCACCTGCCACCCCGGGCCCAGGTAGCCCGCGATCGTCTTCGCCTTGGCCGGCGACTCCACGATCACCAGACGGGTCCCGTTCCCGTTCGCGGTGGCCCGCGCCGGGCGGCGCCCGCCCGTGGCGCGGGCGCCCGAAGCGCGCCCTGCGGTGGCGCCGGCCTCGGCCGTCTCGGCCGTCTCGGCCTCGGCCGCCGTGGCGCTCGCCGCCGTGGCGCTGGCCGCCGTGGCGCTCGCTGCCGCGGGCTTGGCGGGCTCGGCGACCGGCGTGGGCGACCCCGCGGTCGTCCGGCTCGTCGAATTCGTGCGCGGTGGCACTTCTCTCCTCGTTACGGCGTGCTGCTCCGGTGGACCGCTCGGGACGTCAGTGCCGCCCGGGTGATCCTCGTGTGATCTACCTCTGTCAGTTGCTCCAATGCCCGCCCGGGGCTGTTGTCGGCGCGCCGGCGATCCCCGCTCCATGGGCGTGGACACGGGCCCGGCACGACCGGACATCTCCCGCTGCCGGAATCGGCCGCAGGGAGCACCGTACGCCGGTGTGTGGCTGGAGGGCTCCCCCCGTCCGCCGTCGGGGGCCGCGCGGGCACTCCCTCGGCGGTTGCGCCGGCAGGCATCCGCACCATCGTGCCGTCGTCCACGCCGGGCGGTCCAGCGGCAGACGATCGCGTGCCGGATGACCCCGCCCGATCACCACTTTGCCCCGGAGACGCTCGCCGGACTGCCGGACCCGGCGACCACGAACGGGGCCGCATCCCGCCTACCAGGCGGGATGCGGCCCCGCATCGCTTCGGCGAGCGAAGGGCCGACCGGCTGCGCACGACCGCACGGGCGGGCGTCCACCAGGCCTCGACACAGCACCGGTGGCGATCCGGACGGGGTCGGACGAAGATCGTCGGGCAGCATTCGCTGCGGGACACCGTCAGATCACGCGGTCGGTGTGCCGGTTACGCGCCGACAGCGCCGGATCTCGTCGTCAGACCTTCACCTCCGAGCCCGACGGCGGGGTGCGCGTCGGCGGTGCCGAGGGCGTCGGCGGCCCGTCCCCCACCGACGAGCCCCGCCGCCTGGACGTCGCGACGACCGCGACGATCACCACGACGGCGGCGAGGGCGATGCCGATGCGGGCGGCCGTGTTCTCGTCCTCGCCCACCGAGAACTTCACGACCAGCGGAGCGATCAGCAGGCTGACGAGGTTCATCACCTTGAGTAGTGGGTTGATCGACGGTCCGGCGGTGTCCTTGAACGGGTCGCCGACGGTGTCCCCGATCACCGTCGCGGCGTGCACCTCAGAGCCCTTGCCGCCGTAGTTGCCGTCCTCCACGAGTTTCTTCGCGTTGTCCCAGGCGCCGCCCGAGTTCGCGAGGAAGACCGCCATCAGCACCCCGGCGGCGATCGCCCCGCCGAGGAACGCGCCCAACGGCGGGTAGCCGAGGCCGAACCCGACCGCGATCGGGGCCATCACGGCGAGTGTTCCCGGTGTCACCAGCTCGCGCAGCGAGTCCCTGGTACAGATGTCCACAACGGCGCCGTAGTCGGGCTTCTCTGTGCCCTCCATGATTCCCGGCTTGGTCCGGAACTGGTTGCGCACCTCCATCACGACCCGGCCGGCGGCGCGGCCGACCGCGTTGATCGCCAAACCGGAGAACAGGAAGACTACGGCGGCGCCGATGATGAGGCCGACCAGGGCGTCCGGATAGGCGATGTTCAGCCCACCAACGGTGCCCCGGGCGGCCTCCGTGGACGCCCCCGCGTCGGCGAGCGCGGTCGTGACCGTGTCGGTGAACGAGCCGAACAACGCGGTCGCGGCGAGCACCGCCGTGGCGATCGCGATGCCCTTGGTGATCGCCTTGGTGGTGTTGCCCACCGCGTCCAGCGAGGTCAGGATCGCCCCGGCGCGTTCGTCGATGCCCTCCGGCCCGGCCGACATCTCGGCGATGCCCTGGGCGTTGTCGCTGACCGGGCCGAACGTGTCCATCGAGACGATGACACCGACCGTGGTGAGCAGGCCGGTTCCGGCAAGCGCCACCGCGAACAGGGCGATCGTGACGCTGCCCGAGCCGAGGAGATACGCGCCGAACACAGCCGCGCCTATGAGCAACGCGGAGTACACAGCCGACTCGAGACCCACCCCGATTCCGGCCAGGATGTTCGTCGCCGGCCCGGTCGTCGACGCCTCGGCGACGCCAAGGACCGGGCGGCGGTTCGTCTCGGTGAAGTAGCCGGTCAGCAGCTGGATGGCGGCGGCGAGCACGATGCCGATGAGCACCGCGCTGATCGCGATCACCCGCGGATCGCCGCTCTGGGTGCTGCCTTCCAGCCCCGGGAACTCGGCGAAACTGCCCGGCAGGTAGACCATGGAGACGATCACCACGCCGATCGCGGAGACCACGGCGGAGATGAAGAAGCCCCGGTTGATCGCGGTCATGCCGGTGCGGTCGCCGTCTCTGGGGGAGACGGCGAAGATCCCGATGATCGCCGTGAGCACGCCGACCGCCGGGATCAGCAGCGGATATACCAGCCCGTTCTCGCCGAACGCCTTGACCCCGAGAATCAGCGCCGCGACCAGGGTCACCGCGTATGACTCGAACAGGTCGGCGGCCATCCCGGCGCAGTCGCCGACGTTGTCGCCGACGTTGTCGGCGATCGTCGCCGCATTGCGCGGGTCGTCCTCGGGAATGCCCTGCTCGACCTTGCCGACCAGGTCCGCTCCGACGTCTGCCGCCTTGGTGAAGATCCCGCCGCCGACTCGCATGAACATCGCGAGAAGGGCGGCGCCGAACCCGAACCCCTCGAGCACCTGCGGGGCGGTGTCCCGAAAGGCCAGGACCACCACCGCCGCCCCGAGGAGGCCGAGTCCGACGGTGAACATCCCGACGACGCCGCCGGTACGGAACGCGATCCGCATCGCGGCACGTTCACCGCTCTCGATCGCCGCCGCCGCGGTGCGGGTGTTGGCCCGGGTCGCGAGCGACATGCCGACGAAGCCGACCAGCGCGGAGAAGACGGCGCCCACGACGAAGAACACGGAACGGCCCACGCGAGCGCCCGTGTCATCCGCCGGTAGGAGCAACAGGACGAACGGGATCACGATGACGAACCCGGCGAGGGTCCGGAACTGCCGGCGGAGGTAGGCTGCGGCTCCCTCCTGAACCGCTCTGCCCACCTCGATCATTTTCGGAGTGCCCGCGTTCGCCGCCAGTACCTCGCGCACCAGGTAGGCGGCGACGAGGAGGGCGAGTGCTGCGACGATCGCCACACCGGCGACCAATCCGACAGCTCCACCGCTAAGGTCGATAGGGGGGTCCTCGGCCTGTAGGGTGTGGATCGGGGACATGGCTCCTCCCGGTCTGCTGTGTGCGCCCTCTGTGGCCGCGGCAGATGTGGGCCGGGCACAGAACGCCCGCCGTGCACCGTTCGTCGATCACAGCCGTACACGTCGCATCCGACGACGTCCTGGGTGGCGACCGACACCGGTCAGCGGGCGGGAGCCACCTTCCAGCGGGCGCCGAGCGGGCGCCGGACGTTACTCCGGTGAGGTAGCGGTGCCGGTCCGTACCCGGCGCCGCCGACCAGCCCGCGCGGTGAACGCCTTCGTGTGGCCCTGGCCTGTGGCCCGGGGCCAGGCCCCACGGGGAACACCAAGGGAAACACCGACGGCCCCGATCGACCGTCGGTGAGATGCGGCGGAGTCTATCCGCACTTCTGTGACGTGCGCTCGTTTTTCGGTTGTGGCTGGCCGAGTCGCCCGTTTTTGTTGTAGCGCGGCCCGTGAGGTGTCGCCCGGGCTGACGCCCGCAGGCCGGCGTGCCGTTCGGCTGCCGACGGCCTGCTCGAAGTGTGGCTGGACGCGCTCGAACCTCGGGTGGGCCCCGATCGCTGTCGGGAACTCACCCGAGTCGCTGCCAGGCGTCAAGCAGGCGTCGGGCCTTTCTCGGCCGCGTCAGGGCCCGCAGGGTCTCACTGCGGCTCGCCAGGTCTCGCTGTCGGCTCGTCAGGCCTCGCGGCGGGCGGAACCGGCGATCTCCGCGGCCAGTGCCGCGTAGGCGGCGGAGTCGAGATCGGAATCGGCCGGCGGCTCACCGGTGTGCCAGGTCATCTCGACGACGGTGCCCGTGCCGTCCGTGCCGCGCCGGACGGCGACCTCGTCGACCAGGCCCTCGATGAGGGCCAGGCCCAGGCCGGGCGGGAAGGGCTGGTCGGCGTCAGGGTCGCCATCGAGGCCCGGCGCGGTGAGCGCGGCGGAGCCGAGGGCCGCCGCGCCACCGAGGTCCGCGCCACCGAGGTCCAGCAGGGCAGGCGCGCTGATGAGGCCGCCGTCCGGCCCGGGGGCGACCTCGTCTCCCGGGGCGCCACTGTCCGACACGACGACGGTGAACGTCTCCGGCGCGTCGGTCAGCGCCACGTGCACCAGCGCCTCGGGATTGCTCCGGCGGTTGACCCGGACGGCTCGGGCGCACGCCTCACCAACCGCCAACTTGATCTCGTCGACGGCGCCGGCTGGCACGCCCGCGCGCCTGCTGACCGCGGTCGCGATCATCCGGGCGGTACGGACATGGCCGGGCAAGGCGGCGAAGTGCAACTCGACGGTGGGCATGCGTCCGAGGACCTGCCTTTCGCGAACGGGACCTGATCAGTCCCTGGCGGCCAGGGCTTCCTCGACGGAGGAGTGGATGGGGAAGACCTTGGTGAGTCCCGTGATCCTGAAGATCTTGAGGATACGTTCCTGGGTGCAGACCAGGTGCAGCGAGCCCTCGTGGGCACGAACCCGCTTGAGTCCGCCGACCAGGACGCCGAGACCGGTGGAGTCGAGGAACTCCACCCCCTCCATGTCGACCACCAGGTGGTACGACCCGGCCGAGACCAGGTCGATGAGCTGCTCGCGAAGCTTGGGGGCGGTGTAAACGTCGATCTCGCCGCCCACCACGACGACCGTGTGGGTCCCCTCCTGGCGAGTCGTGAGGGACAGATCCACGGATCCTCCTAGTGGTTCTTCCCGGCGCCCGCGCCTCGGGCGACCGACATCACGGCGGCACTACCCTCCCATGAGGAGGATCAATCCGATGGCCCGCAACACAGATGGCGAGCCGGCATTCGGCGCCGCCGACGGATGAATCGACCCGGTGTTGCTCCTCGCTCATCCGAGGCGACGCACCTCGGATGATGCTATCGCCGATCTAGTGTTGGACCCGGTGTGGGGTGTCATCAGGTTGCCTACCGTGACCTGGCAGGGATCGGCCAGGTAATGGGAGCAAGTGGTTTGGATGGTGGGCGGACGTCGTCCTCGGGCGACCGCCTATCGTGACGGGCGTGGGTTCGCCGGCCGTCACCGAGCACGATCCCGCGCGAGTCGGAACCGTCCTGAACCGACTCGCCCGGGACAGCCGACGGGCGGCCAACATCACCCACGTCGAGAGCGTTCCCGCCCGGCGGGGCCGGCCGGCCGCGTGGCCGGAGTGGGCCGACCCGCTGCTCGTGAGCCGGCTGCGCGCGGCGGGGATCGAGCAGCCGTGGACCCACCAGGTCGAGGCGGCCCGGGCGGCGCACGAGGGGCGCGGCGTCGTGCTGGCCACCGGTACCGCTTCGGGGAAGTCTGTGGGCTACCTGCTGCCCGTGCTGACCCGGCTGCTGGCGGAGCCGAGCTCGCGCGCCATCTACCTGGCGCCCACCAAGGCGCTGGCCAACGACCAGCTTCGTTCGGTGCGCTCACTGATGCTGACCGGTGTCCGGGCGTCCACCTATGACGGTGACACCCCGGGCCCCGAGCGGGAGTGGGTGCGCGCGCATGCCACGTTCGTCCTCACCAACCCGGACATGCTGCATCGCGGGATCCTGCCGGCACACCGCCGCTGGGCCCCGTTCCTGCGCGGTCTCCGGTTCGTCATCGTCGACGAGTGCCACGGCTACCGGGGCGTGTTCGGCGCGCACGTCGCCCAGATCCTGCGGCGCCTGCGGCGGGTCTGCGCCCGGTACGGCACCCGGCCGGTGTTCGTGCTCGCCTCGGCGACGGTGGCTGATCCGGGCCTGTCCGCCTCCCGGCTGACCGGCGTGGACGTCGACGTGGTCGACGCCGACGCGTCTCCCCGAGGGCCCATGGACTTCGCGCTGTACGAGCCGCCGCTGCTCGGCGTCCGCGCGGGACGGCCGAGCACCCCCGCGGACGGCACAGACGTGGGTGGCCCGGACGTGGACGGTGCGGGAGTGGACGGTGCGGGCGCTCCCGTGCCACACGGAGAGAACGACGCCCCCGTCCGGCGGGCCGCGACCGCCGAGTCCGCTGATCTGCTCGCCGATCTTGTCGCCGAGGGCGTGCGGACGCTGGTGTTCGTCCGTTCCCGCCGGGCCGCTGAGGTGGTGGCCGCCGCCGCCCGCCGCGGCCTGGGCGAGGCCGCCCCCGAACTGGTCGAGCGGGTCGCCGCCTACCGGGCGGGATACCTGCCCGAGGAACGCCGTTCGCTGGAGGGACGCCTCCGGACGGGTGAGCTCCTCGGCGTGGCCGCCACGTCCGCGCTCGAGCTCGGCGTCGACATCAGCGGACTCGACGCCACGGTGATCGCTGGCTTTCCCGGGACCCTGGCATCGCTGTGGCAGCAGGCCGGCCGCGCGGGCCGGACGGGGCAGGCGGCGCTCGCGGTCCTGGTCGCGCGGGACGATCCGCTGGACACCTACCTCGTCCACCATCCGGAGGCCGTCTTCGGCCGGCCGATCGAGGCCAGCGTGTTCGACCCCGACAACCCGTACGTGCTCATGCCCCACCTGGAATGCGCCGCCAGCGAACTGCCGCTGACCGAGGACGACCTGGAGCTGTTCGGGCCCGGTGCCCGCGCGGCGGTCGACGACCTCGTCCGGCGCGGGCGGCTGCGTCGACGACCCACCGGCTGGTTCTGGACCCAGCGGCACCGCCCGGACGTCGACATCCGTGGTGTCGGCGGCCCACCGGTGCGGATCGTCGAGACGGCGACGGGCCGGCTGCTCGGCACCGTCGACGCGGCGACCTCGCACTCGACGGTGCACGCGGGGGCGGTGTACCTGCATCAGGGCGCCAGCTTCATCGTCAACGAGCTCGACCTGGACGACGCGGTGGCCTTCGTCGACGCGGCGACGCCGGACTGGACCACGGTCGCGCGGGAGCACACCGACATCCGGGTCGTCGAGTCCACCCGCTCCGCACGGTTCGCCGACGTCGAGATCCATCTCGGGACGGTCGAGGTCACCAATCAGGTGATTGCCTTCCAACGGCGCCGGCTGACAACCGGGGAGGTCCTCGGGCAGGAGCCGCTCGACCTGCCGCCGCGCCAGCTGCGTACGCGGGCTGTCTGGTACACGGTGACCGACGAGCTCCTCGCCGCGGCCCAAATCGAACCCGCCGACGTGCCGGGGGCGGTGCACGCCGCCGAGCACGCGGCGATCGGCCTGCTGCCCCTGTTCGCCACATGCGACCGGTGGGACATCGGCGGGGTCTCCACCGATCTGCACCCGGACACCGGCCGCACCAGCGTCTTCGTCTACGACGGCCATGCCGGTGGGGCGGGGTTCGCCGAACGCGGTTTCCTGCGGGTGGCGAACTGGCTACGGGCGACCCGGGACGCCGTCGCCGCGTGCGAATGCCCGGCCGGCTGCCCGTCCTGCGTCCAGTCGCCGAAGTGCGGCAACGGCAACGAGCCGCTCGAGAAGGCAGCCGCGGTCCGGCTGCTCGACGCCGTGCTGGCAGCGGTGGACGGCGACCCTGCGGACCCGCCGAGCCCCTGGCGGGAATGAACACGATCGCGGGCCGGGGGTGCAGACGACCGTATCGGGGGTAGACCGCCCTCTGTCGGATTTTCAAGGCGGCGCAATCGATACGTAGCAGGAAATCTGGAGGTTCCGGTGGTCACCGTCGGTGTGGTCCTGTTGCTTCTGGCGGGTGTTCTCACCGCGGACATCGTCCTGGAGAACTCCGGTCAGACAGAAGTAATGATCATGGGTCAGTCGCTCTCCTTCGACGTCTGGGGGCTATTCGTTCTCGGGCTCGCGACCGGCGTGTTGGTGGTGGCCGGTACGCAGATCACGCTGCAGGGCTTCGCCCGGGACAGGCACCGGCGTCGGCTGGAGCGCCAGCGTGCCCGTGACCTGGCCGCCATGACGCGGGCCGTGCCCACCCCGGCACCTCGGCACTCGGCCCCGACCGCACCGACTACCGCCTCCGCCCCGACAGCTGGGTCTGCCGCGACCACTGGGTCCGCCGCGACCGCTGGGCCCACTCCGGTGGGGGTGGCGCCTCGTTCCGGCCCGGCCCCGGTCCCCGCCGGTGGCCCCGGCGCCGTCATGCCGGGTGGGGCCGCTGGTACCGCGCCCTCGCGCCGATCCGCGGTACCGACACCGGCTATGCCCGCACAGACCGGCTCCGTGCCGACGACCGCGCCTGACCCGGTCGTGCGTTCCCAGTCCAGTCGCCAGGCGGCTGCCGCGGCAGCCGCGGCAGCCGACACCGGTCCGCTTCGGATGGGGCGCCGTGGGACCGGGGAGGGCCAGCCCGGCGAGGGGCGGGCCGCTGGCGCACCGACCCAACAGGGTGCCGCCGTGACCGTTCCGGTCGGCCAGGCCGGGGGCGGGCGAGCGAACGCAACCGCCCCCACGCCGGTGGCCGCGCCGGAATCCGCGCCGGGGTCGGGACGGTCGGCGGGACGTCGGTCCGCCCGCGCCGAGCGCGCCGCCACGACCGGCTCGCCGGCCGCTCCGGCGCGGCCCGTGCCGACGGCGCATCCGGGGGACCGCGTCGTGGCCCGGGTTTCCGACCTGCGGCGCAAGAAGCGCGAGGCGCAGGCGGCCGAGACCGTCCCTGGTGCTCCCACGGCGCCGGGGCCCGTCTCCGGGGCGTCCGGGGCGGTGCCGGCGTCCGGGCCGCCCACACCTCCCGCGGGTGTGCGCACCCCCTGACCCGTGGGCGTGCGCACCGCCCGATCCGTCGGTGTGCGCACGCCCTGACCATCAAGTGAGCGAGTGGAGCTGACACCTTCCACCGCGGTCGGCTGATACGCGCCGGGCCCACCCTCCCAGGGCCCGGCGCGCGCCCATGACCGGGCCGGGCCGAGCACCCGCAGCGGGCCGGGCAGGTCGGCCTCCACGCCGATCCTGATGCTGTCGGATTCGACCTGACAGCGGGACAGCCTTCCGGCGTTGGCGGACGCCGTCGCCGCGGCCCGGCGACAGGCCGCCTCGGGCTGGGCCGATCGGTCCGACGCCGCGGCAAGTACGGCGAGGTCGGCCGCGGCCGCCGCGCGCTGGCGGGCCGCCCCGGCCACCATCAGGCCCAGCGCCGCCGACCCGACCAGCACGATGACGGAAAGGGCGCCGAGCAGCCAGATCGTGGCCGAGCCGCGGTCGGCGCGGGCTTCCCCGAGAAGCAGGTGCGAGAGCCGCCTGGCGGGCGGTGGAAGCCGATTCACGGGTGTTCCACCAGGCCCTCCTCCACAGCGGCGACCGCGACCGCCGCCACCGTGACCACCGGCACCAGGCGGCCGATGTCGTCGCCACCCACCGCCACGGTGACGCGGACGCGGACCGCGCCCTCGGCCCGGGTGATCTCGATGGCGGCGCCTGGCGGTGCCACGCGCTGCGCCCAGGCCCGGGTGGCGGCCTCCGCCTCGCCGCGGGCGGCGGCCCGTGCGCCGAGGCGGGCGGCGTCGGCACACCGGGCCTGCGCCGACACCGCGCCGATCATCCAGATGAGCATGAACACGACCGCCACGAGACTCGGCAGGCCCATGGCGAGCTCGGCGGTCACCTGGCCGCCGTCGTCGTCGCGGTCCTCGTCGTCGTGGTCGTCGTGTGGCTGCCGTACCGGTACGGGCATCGCGGCGAGGTCAGAACGTGACCGTCAGCGCGCGCTGCACGACCGAGGAGATCAACGAGCGGGTGGCCGAGCTCGAGATGACTGCGTAGAGGACCCCCGCGAACGCGACGGCGGCCAGCGTTCCGACCGCGTATTCGGCCGTCGACATTCCCGCGTCCGTCGGCATGCCCGTGTTCGACCGGGGCGAGCGGTACCAGCGCCGGTGCCGTGGCCGCGGCGAGGGCACGGAGCGCCGCGGGCGGAGCAGCGCGTACAGGAACAGCATGGTTGCCTCCGGGTTCAAGGGGAGCCGGGCCGGCCCGGCCCGTGCACCATCGATCGTGTCGCCGGATCAGCCGCCCCGCGCCGACGAAGGAGCTCCTGTGGACGGCGGGTTCCCGTCCACAGGGGCCGCCGTAACCGAACGGCCGCGACCGAGGGGCCGCAAACGGGTCCTCCCGGCGTGGCCAAGGCGCCTCAGCCCTGGTGCGTGGGTGGAGTGGTCGGGCCGAACGCCGGGCCGAGATCCGGCGCCGAGCCGATGACGACGGGTACGACCCCCAGCAGCAGGAACGCGGGCAGGAAGCACAGCCCGAGCGGGGCGACGGCGAGGACACCCGCTCGGCGTGCGGCGGCGATGGCCGCGGCGTGGGCCTCCTGTCGGGCGCGGTCCCCGATCCTGGTCAGTGTCGCGGCGAGCTTCGCCCCCGACGACTCCGTCCGGCCGATGGCGGCGGCGGTGGCCGTCACCACGCGGGTCTCCCTGCGCCGGTTCGACCCGCGCCCCGTGCGGTGCGGATCGGCTCGCCACGACCTGCGCGAGTGCCGGGTCGGGCCCCTGCCTGGTCCGCCGCTCTCGTGCCTGGAGGAGTCGTGCCTGAGCCCCTCACGGCGACCGGCTGCGCGCCGGTCGCCCCCACGCCGCCCCACCGCGCGGGCCGCGCCGGCGCGGCCCGTTCCGGCACGGGCCGCATCGGGACGAGGGGCGCCGCCGGCCGCCAGGAGCCGGTCGCATGCCTCGTCGACGGGGACGCCCCGGCGCATGGCCCGGCCGGCGGCTTTCAGCTGGGAGCCCGCCGCACCGCCCGTCGCCACGCCGACGACCTCCAGCGCGTGCTGGGTGGTCGCGCCCGACCGCAGGCACGCGGCCACGAGGTCGAGGGCGAGCGGAAGATCGGCCAGTAGGCGGCGCCGGTACTCGCGCGAGGTCGAACCGCCCCAGCGCCGGCCGGCGGGCAGCGGCCCGGCGCAGACCGGCGGCACTCGAGCCTGCACGCCGTCCGCGATGCGGCGCAGCCAGCGCAGTCCCGCGAGGTCGAGCAGGACGCCTGCGGTCAGGCACGCCCGACCGGCCGATCCGGTCAGCAGCACCTCCACCGGCGACGAGCCGACGAGCGCGCCCAGCGCGAGCCCGAGCAGGGGCAGACCCGCCACCAGGCGACCCGAGGACCGTGGCCCGGCGAGCGCGGACGCCAGCTCGTCGGCCCGGGCGGCATCCGCGCGGGCGGCGTCGGCGAGCATGGTCGCGACGGGGGCGAGCCGGACGCCGGCCAGCCGGCAGACCCGGTACGCCGTCGCGAGCTGGCGCAGCGCGGGAGCCTCGCACCGGGCCAGCAGGCGCGCGGGGTCCTCCGCGCCGGGCAGCAGCTCCCGCAGGCGCGCCAGGTCGAGCCCACCGGCCGCCTGCCCGGTCACGCCTGCCTGGCCGTGGCCGTGGCCCGCGCCGCGTCGCCGTCGGCCGGGCCGGGTCGGCAGGTCCCCGACCGAGTACAGAGCGGTTCGGAGAGCCTCGTCGGGGGCCGCGCCGGCATCGAGCTCGGTCGACAGAGCGGCCAGCACGTCCTCGGCCGCGCCGCGCAGCTCCGCCTCGTACCGCTGGTCAGTCGCGCGCCGGATGGCGAGCTGCGCCGCCCGACCGACGATGACGGCAAGCCCGGCGAGCGGGCCGGCGAGAGCCGTCACGGCGACGATCAGGCCCAGCCGTGCGGCCCCGCCGGCGAGCCTCGAGGTCGCCACCCGCCGCCCGCGGCCGCCGGTGGTCATCGTGCCTCCGGCGCGCTCGCGGGAGGCGGCGGTGCGGTGACCGGGGCCGGCCGTGGGCCGCGCCGGACCGGGGTGGCCTGATCGAAGGGCCACAGCGAGAACCCGCGGTCGCGCAGGAGCGCCCGCAGGATGGGAAGCCCCTCGCGCTCGACGCCGGCGAACGGACGCCCGCCGTGGACTCCCCGGCCACCGGGTGGCCGCTGATCGCCGGACGTCCGCTGGTCACCGCGCGCTCGCTGGCCGCCGCGGGACCGGTGGTCGTCGTGGGCCCGCCGGTCGCCGCGTGCTCGGTCATCGCCACGTGCTCGGTCGTCGCCGTGCGGGTCGCGGTGGACCGGGCCGGTTCCGCCGGCAAGCGCGGGCACGATCCGCACGATCCCGTCCGTGTCGCGGCGCACGACACCGATGCCGGTGACGCGGCGGGCGCCGTCGCCGTCGCGACCGAGGTGGACGGCGACGTGGACGGCCGCGGCCAGATGGCTGTGCAGCGCGGCGCGCGGCAGGCCGGCGAGCGCCCCGAGAGCCTCGAACCGGGCGGGCACCGTCTCGGCTGTGTTGGCATGAACCGTACCGAGCCCCCCTTCGTGACCCGTATTCATCGCCATCAGGAGGTCGAGCACTTCCGGCCCCCGCACCTCGCCGACGACCAGCCGGTCCGGGCGCATCCGGAGTGCCTGCCGGACGAGCTCGCGTTGGGTGATCTCGCCCGCGCCCTCGATGTTGGGCGGGCGGGCCTCCATCCGCACCAGGTTGACCCGGGCGAGGACGAGCTCGGCGGTGTCCTCGACCAGCACGATCCGTTCGCCCGCGGGGACGGCGTCGAGCAGCGCGGCGAGCAGGGTGCTCTTCCCGGTGCCCGTCCCGCCGCTGATCACGGTCGTCAACCTGGCGGCGAGGACGGCGCGCAGCACGATCACCTCGGACGGCCCGATCGTTCCCAGCGCGGCGAGCTCGTCCAGGGTGAACGGCCGGGGCCGTGGCCTGCGCAGTGAGAGGCACGTCCCGCCGAGCGCGGGCGGGGAGAGAACCGCGTGCAGCCGGATCCCGTCGGGCAGCCGGACGTCGACGAACGGCATCGCCGTGTCCAGGCGCCGGCCGCCACTGCCGGCGAGCCGCACGGCGAGCCCGCGGACGGCGGCGTCGTCGGGGAAGCGCACGGCCGTGTGCCGCAGGCGGCCGGCCCGCTCGATCCAGACCTGATCGGGGCCGTTGACCAGGACGTCGGTGACCTCCGGGTCCCGCAGCAGGACGCTGAGTGGCCCGAGTCGTTGCTCGCCGCCCGCGGATGCGCCGGGGATTTTCGGGGCGGCCTCGCGTTCGCCTGTTCGGCCGGGGCCGCTGCCGGCGATCCCACCGATCTCCGCCATCCCGGCCATTGCGCCGAATCGACCGATCTGGCTGATCTGGCTGATTCGGTCGATCCCGCTGGTCGCGCTGAGCCCACCGATTCCACCGGTCCCACCGATTCCACCGGTCCCACCGATTCCACCGGTCCCGCCGGCTCCACCCGTTCCGGGGAGAGGGGAACTGGCGCGAGCAACGCCGGGCAGGCGCGGGCGGTTCCCCGGGGAGGGGAGCGACTGGCGGCCATTCATCGCCGAGCTCCGCCGTCCAACCCGAGTTCTGCGATGAAGAGGTCACTGAACTCGATGATCGATGCGCCGATTCGGGGTTCCGAGCCGGTCGCCGCGTTGTCGACGACGCCCCGCTTCGTGGTCCCGTCTGTGGTATCTGAGCGCGGCTTGCCCGAAGTGCGACCTGTGGTCGGACGGTCTCCCTCACCGTCCGCCTCCCGCCGCCGGCTCTCGGTGGCGAGTGCGGCGGGGCTCGCCCCGGGCTCGTCGCGGATCACCCCGGTCAGGGGGAGGCCCAGCCGGGCCGCGACCGCTCCGGCCGTCGCCGGACGCCCGGACAGGTCCGTCCCACCGGGCAGCATGAGCTCGCCGCGGCCACCGGGACCGGACGGCGGCAGCCGGACGACCAGCCTGACGTCCGAGCAGGTGCGAGCGGCGTACGCGATCACCCGGGCCGCCGCGGCGGTCGCCCACGGCTGCGTCGTCACGACGACGAGCACCGTCTCGCAGAGGAACAGGCCGACGTCGCAGGCCGGGTCGGCCGAGCGGGGGAGGTCCGCGACGATCAGGTCGGCGCTCCCGCGCGCCGTGGCGAACAGGGCGCCGACCGCCGCGGGTGGCAGCACCGGGATCGCCCCGCGGTCCCAGGAGAGCACCGGCAGGTCGCCGCCGGTCATGGTCGGCCCCGCGAGCAGCCCGTCGAGGAAGCCGTCCTCCTCGTTGGTGATGGGCGCCTCGCGTGGGCTCCCGCCGGTCGCGGTGCCTCCGCCGGGACGTCCGTGCGCCCCGCTGGGCGGGCCGGGACGGTGCCGCCGCGACCGGTCACCCGGCGGCACCGGGCGTGCGCCGCGAGGGGCGGTGGTGAACGGGCCCCGGCCGACCCCGGGCGGGTCCGCCGGCGGTGCCGCGGTCGACGGCATCGTGGCCGCTGACGGGCCGGCCGTCGGCGGCCTGTCGTCGCCCACCGCGATGCCGCCGAACGGGTCGACCTCCAGCAGCACCGAACGGACGCCACGCCGCAGCCCCGCCCGGGCGAGGGCCACCGCCAGCGTCGTCGAGCCGACCCCGCCCCGGCCGCCGAGGACGCCCACCGTCCGCGACCGCCGCCGCGCCGCGTCAGCCGCGCGCGAGAGCAGGTTGACCAGCCAGGTCTCGGCCTCGGGTAGGAAGATCACGTGCTCGGCGTTGATCAGGAGGGCGAGGTTCCAGGTGCGGTGATCGTCGACGTCGGTGCCGACGAGCACGATGTCGGACCGCTCCGGCAGGCCCGCGGCGACGCAGGCGGCGGCGCGGTCGGCGCCCACGACGACGAGCGGCGCGCTCGCCCAGTACCGGCTCGCGGCTCTGGCCGTCGGCACCACCGTGACGGCCGCTCCCGCCGCGGCCGCGAGCCGGAGCAGGTCGTCCAGCAGGTCGGGCGCGTCGGTGACGACGAGGGGGCGCTGGCGATGGTTGTCGTCTGCTGATGTCAGGGGCTTCGCGGGAGTCATGGCGGGGCCCGTCCCTTCGGCGCGGGTGGCTGTGTGCGGCCACCATGCGCCGTGCCCCCCGGTCTGAGTGGATCTTCAGGGTGGGCCGGGCCGTGCTATAAGAACCGTTTCGCGCGGGCCGTGCCTCGGCAGGCGTCCCGCCGGGAACGGGCCTGTACTCAGCCCCGGGAGAGTGCCTCGCACACCGCGAGAGACTCCCGCGCCGCCAGCTCCAGGGCTCCGGCACAGTGCCGCACCCAGACCCCGACACCCTCGGCGCCGCCCGCGACGTACGCGGCGAGCGCGGCACGGTAGTCCGGCTCCGTGCCGACACCCACACCCGGCACTACGGCATCCGTGCCGGCCGCTCCCGCCGAGCCGGTGCGGTCGCGGTCGAGCTCGAGATGGCCGACGTCCGTTGCCACCAGTGCCTTCGGGTCCAGGCCGCGGCTGACCAGGACGAGGCGCGTGGCGGCCCGGGCGATGATCCCGTCGAGCGCGCCGAAGGGACGGATCGCGAGCAGCTCACCGTGCGTGATCGCCGCGACCACGATCGCGGGAGCCCTGGTCGGCACGGTCAGCACCGCGGTGAGCCCGTCCAGGCGCTGGGACATCTCCGCCGCCGGCATCGCCGGCACGGGCGGAGATCCCGCGACGTCCGTGACGGCGGCCCCGGTGATGCTGGTCGGCGACCATGAGGCGTCCGTTCGCGGCCGGCCGAGCACGTCGTCGGGAAGCAGCCCGCGCCCGGCGAGGACGTGCATGCGTGCCAGCGCCTGGCGCGGCGCGCGCTCCCAGGCGGAGGAGAGCGTGCCCAGCTCCGCGTAGAGGCGTACCGCTCCCAGCGTCACGGCGAGTGAGCGTTCCCATGGGTCAGCCGACTGGCTGACCGAGACCGCGGGCTGGTCGTTGTCGCGGCCGGTCTCGCCCAGCCGGGCCCGCAGCGCGTCCAGCGCGATGTCGTGGCCCTCCAGCGCGGCCGAGGCGCGGGCCGCCCGCAGCGATGCCTCGGCGGTCACCTCGGCACTGCGGCGCCGCAGGATGCGATGCCGAAGGAGCGCGTCGACGGCCGCGCGGGCCGCCGTCGCGGCCTCGTCGACACCGGGAATCGCCGCAACCTGGCTCAATGGGTCGGTTCCGACGACTGATACCGACGAACGTGCTGTCACCCCGCAGACGCTACCCCGGCTGGGTTCGCCGGCACCGGCCCACCGTGCGGGCGGAAGGCGCCAGGTCGTCCGCCATCAGGTGTGTCATGAGGTGCGCCATGAAGCGTGAGGTGGGCGAATCGTCCTCCGGATCACATCGCTCCTTCGGGTTGTTGCCCCCCGTGGTCCGCAACGAGCGGTCACACTGCAGGCAGGGCATCCGGACGGGTCGGCCGCGTGACGGCGGCCGTGCGCGCTCCCGGGAGGGCATCGGTCCCGGATCTGACCGCGGGGTCCGCCGACCGACTTCGAGAGGGAGGGCCAGTGTGCCGATGACGACCGACAGTTCGCGAGCGGGGCGGGAACCGACGCTGGGGGAGCTGGTCGCGCTCGCGACCCGGGACATGTCGTTGCTGATCCGCCAGGAGATCGAGCTCGCCAAGGCGGAGCTCGCGCGCCAGGCGGTGTCGGCCGGGCTGGGCATCGGGTTCCTCGTCGCGGCGGCCGGTCTGGGCCTGGGCGCGTTCATCGCCGGCACGGTGTTCCTGGGTGAGCTGTTCACCTGGGCGGGCCTGGAGCGATTCTGGGCGTACCTGTTGACGGCGGTGCTCTACCTCGCCGCGGCCGGCCTGCTCACGATCTTCGCCGTGACCAGGTTCAAGCGCCTCTCACCGCCCGAACGGACCATCCAGACCGTCCGCGACGACATCGCCTGGCTGCGCAACCCGACGAACGGGTCCAACGGCTCGGCGCGGGCGCGCACGAAGCCGGGAAACGCCGGAACGCCGCCGGCGCCGACGGCGCACCTGGACGACGGCCCCAGCGTCCACTGAGGCCGCGGAGCCGCGGAGGCCCCTCTGGTCACTCAGGCCGCCGAGGTCCCGACGATCCGTGTGACCCGCGCAACCACTGGTCGGCACAGCCGCGGGATCTGCCATCCTTGCGAGCGATGGAGGATGCGACCCCCGAGTCCGCCACGGTTCTCGTCGACGGGCCGTGGCGCCACCGTGACGTATCGACCAACGGGACCCGCCTGCACGTCGCCGAGGCCGGCGAGGGGCCGCTGGTCCTCCTTCTCCATGGCTTCCCGCAGTTCTGGTGGACGTGGCGCAGCCAGCTCCGGGACCTCCCGCGGGCCGGCTACCGGGTGGTCGCCGCGGACCTGCGCGGGTACGGCGCCAGCGACAAGCCGCCCAGAGGCTACGACGCGTTCACCCTGGCCGACGACGTCGCCGGCCTGGTGCGGGCCCTCGGCGAGCGGGACGCGGTGATCGTCGGGCACGACTGGGGGGGCCTGCTCGGCTGGACGACCGCGGTCCGCCGCCCGCGGGTGGTGCGCGCGCTGGCGGTGATCGGCATGCCCCATCCGCTGCGGATCCGGCGCCAGATCGCCGCGGACCCCCGCGGACAGGGCCTGGCCAGCCGCCACCTGGCCGCCTACCAGCTGCCGTGGCGGCCTGAGCGTCGCCTCGTCGCCGACGGGGCGGCGCACGTCGGCGAGCTGCTGCGCTCCTGGGGCGGACCGGGCTACCCGGCGCCGGAGACCGAGGCCCGCTACCGCCTCGCGATGCGGATCCCCGGGGTCGCGCACAGCTCCCTGGAGTACCACCGCTGGGTCGTGCGCTCGCTGTTCCGCCCCGACGGGGCACGTTTCGCCGAGCTGCTCCGGACGTCCGTGCGGGTGCCGACGCTGCAGCTGCACGGACGGCTCGACCGCTGTTTCCTGCCATCCACGGCGGCCGGCTCGGACCGCCACGTGGCTGCCAGCTACTCCTGGCGGCTGTACGACGGGCTGGGCCACTTCCCGCACGAGGAGGACCCCGACACCGTCACCCGTGACCTGATCACCTGGCTGGCCGAGACCGCGCCCGAGCAGGCCCGCACGGCCGAGGGCGCGGCCGAACCGGCACCGGACGTCGAACCGGACGCCGAGCCGGCGGCTGAACCGAACGCCGAGCCGGACGCCCGAGCGGAGCCTGGACGGGAGTACGGGCGGCGGTGACCCCGCCGGTCAGTCGCAGCTCTGGGTGCTCACCGGCACGAGGGCCTGCGCTCCCTGCCGCACGGGCTCGCTGACCTCGTCGGCAGTCAGCACGTACCCGGTGTCGTTGTCGTCGGTGGCCGCGGCGAAGACCACGCCGTAGACCGTCCCGGCGCTCGACAGCAGCGGCCCGCCGGAGTTGCCCGGCCGTACCCGCCCGCGGATCGCGTAGATCTCGCGGCGAACCGTGCCGCGGGAGTAGATGTCCGGCGCCCGCGCGACCTGCTCGTTGCGGATGCGCGCGGGCTCGGTGGTGTATGGCCCGTCCTGGGGGTAGCCGGCGACGACCGCCGAGTCGCCCATGTCACCGGGCGGCGCGGACTGGAAGCGCAGCGGGGGCCGGAGCAGCCCCGGTACGTGCAGGACGGCCACATCCCGGTCGGGGTCGAACAGCACCACCTCGGCCGGCAGCGCCCCGGAGTCCAGCTCCACGACGGCCTCGGTGACACCGGCCACGACGTGCGCGTTCGTCATCACCCGCTGGGGCGCGATGACGAAGCCGGTGCCCTCGACCTGCTTCCCGCACGACGGCGCCTGCCCCCGCACCTTGAGGATGCTCGCCGCGGCGTTCTGGACGTCCGCCGCGCTGACGACCGCAGGGTCCGGTGGATCGGTGGCCACGATGCGCTCGCCGTCCAGGCCGGCGAACACCTCGGGAAAGCCCTGGTCGTCCATGAGTCGGCGCAGGTCGGCGAAGGTGTGGCGGACGTCGTCGGGCATCGTCGTGTCGACGGTGCCCAGTACCTCGGATCCGCGGGCGGCGCGGGCGAGGGTCTGGAACGGCGAGCGGTCGACCGCGGTCGCGACGAGCCAGGCGACCAGCAGCACGGACACCCCGGAGAGCACGGCGCCGGCGACCGCGTCCAGCCGCTGGCCGGGCCGCCAGGTGAGCCGGCCGCGCAGGGCCGCTCCGAGCGCGGTGCCCGCGATCTGCCCGACGAGGGCCAGGCCCACCACGACGATGAGGCCGACCAGGGCACCGTCCTCCTCGCGGCCGATGAGCTCTGCGAAGGGGCGTGCCACCTTGGCGCCGAGCACACCGCCGCCGAGGAAGCCGACGAACGACAGCGCCCCCACGGCGAACCCCTGGCGGTAGCCGGAGACCGCGAACATCACGACCAGGACGATCAGGACGAGATCGAGAAGGTTCACCGGGGCTCGTCGGCCGAGCTCAGACGATCACAAGCGTGGCTGTCATGCCCTGGTGCAGGGTGCAGACCACCGGATATCGCCCGGGCTTGTCGGCGGTGAACGTGATCGACTGGGAGTTGCCGGCGCTGACGATCCTCGTGGTGGCGCCGGGGATGGCGGAGATGACGAAGTTGTGCGGCGCGGACCCCTTCGCGACCGAGAAGTCGACCCGGATCGTGCCGGGGTGGGCGACGAGCTCGCGGGCCGAGAACGTCTGGTCCACCTGGCCGACCACGGCGAAGACCTGGGTGCCGTCACTGACGCTCGGGGTCAGCGTCGCCGCGGCCGAGGGTGTGCCGGCGTCGTCGCCGCCGCTCCCGCACCCGGTCAGCGCGGTGAGCACCGCCACGGCCGTGGCCAGCGCGGCCAGGGCCGATCGAGCGGATCTTGAGGTCATCTTCCGACGGTACCGCCCGCTTCGTCGAGTGGTCCCCGCGGCTCCACCACCGCGTGGGGGAGGGCCATGGCCGCGGAGATCGCCACGGTGATCTCGGGCACGTCCACTTTCGTCCCGGTGTCCCAGGGGCGTTCCCATCCGCCGAGCCGCAGCAGGGCGTCGAGGACGCCCGCGGTGAAACCCCAGACCGTCATACCGCGGACGCGGAACGCCGGGGTGCCGAAGCCGGACGGATGCCACAGCAGGATCCGGTTCGCCGGGTCGGCGAGCTCCGCGACGGGTACCCGGGCCACCGAGGACGTCTCCGCCGGGTCGACCGCGTCCACCGCGGTGGGCGTGCGCCACCAGGCGAGCACGGGGGTGACCAGGAAGTGGCTGGCAGCCAGGTAGAGGGGGCTGGCGGTGACGAGGACCTCGACGCCGGCCGGGTCGAGCCCGACCTCCTCCTCCGCCTCACGCAGCGCCGTCGCGGCCCTCGACGCGTCGGTCTCGTCGGCGCCGCCGCCGGGGAACGCCGGTTGCCCGGCATGGTCGCGCATGTCGGCGGCCCGCTGCAGGAGCAGCACGTCAGGCCCGTCCGGACCCTCCCCGAACAGGATCAGGACGGCCGCCGCCCGCCCGCCCGGCCGCGTCTGGCGAGCGTGTCGCGTCTGGACGGGGATGCCGTCGCCCACCGCCGCCGTCAGCGCGGTCAGCCACGGGGGAACCGGAGCTCCGCCGCCGCTCGCCGGACGAGTGTCTCCGCCGGCGCTCGCGGAGTGGGCGTCCTGGCTGGCGTCCTGGCTGCTCGGATCCCCGGACGGCGCGGGGTCGCTCACCGGGCCGCCTCCGCGTCCCCGCGGACGAGACGCGCGGCCTCGGCCGGCTCGGTCGGGCCGGTGCCGAAGGACGGGCACATCCGCGCGATGGCGCAGGCGCCGCAGGCCGGCCGGCGGGCGTGGCACACCCGGCGGCCGTGGAAGATCATGCGGTCGGAGGCGATCGTCCAGTCGCGTCGCTCGATCAGTGCGGCGAGGTCGCTCTCGGCCCGGACGGGATCGGTCTCGGTGGTCAGGCCGAAGCGGCGGGAGAGCCGCCCGACATGGGTGTCGACCGTGATCCCGGGGATGCCGAAGCAGTGGCCCAGCACGACGTTCGCGGTCTTGCGGCCCACACCGGGCAGGGTGACCAGGGCTTCCAGCCGGCCAGGGACCTCGCCGTCGAAGCGCTCGACCAGGGCGGCGCCGATGCCCATCAGCGAGTTCGCCTTCGCCCGGAAGAAGCCGGTGGGCCGCAGGATCGCCTCGAGCTCGTCGCGGTCCGCGGCAGCGTAGGCGGCGGCGGTCGGGTAGCGGGCGAAGACTCCCGGCGTGACCTCGTTGACCTTCTTGTCCGTGCACTGCGCCGACAGCACCGTGGCGACGAGAAGCTCCAGCGGACTGCTGAAATGCAGCGCGATGCGGGCGTCGGGGTGAAGCTCGCCGAGCGCGCGCACGATCCGCCGGGCGCGCCGGGTGCGCGCCAGCGCCGTCTCGGCTCGCGCGTCGACGGTGGTTGCCATGCCTCGCAGCGTATCCGGCGTGTCGGCCCGCGGGACCCGTCGCTTCGACGTGGTCCGGCAGGGCGCGTCGACCCCCCGGGTGCGGGCGCGGCGCCGACATCGGCGACCATGGACGGGCCATGTTTGTCTTTGCCGCGATCACGTTCCCATTGGTGCTGCTCGGGCTCCTGCTGGCGATGGAGCGGGTCGAGCGGCCACTCAACGCCGCCGACACGGGTAAGGGGCTCGAGGGCTTCCTCGACAGCGCCCGCCCGGACGAAGTCGCCACGTTCGTCCAACAGGGCCTGCCGGCCGCGCTCGAGCGTTACCGGCGCCGGCTTCGCCGCACGCCGCCGGGCAAGCACCGTGCCGCCTGACGGGCAACTCATGCGGCCCCGGGCGTGTCGCGTGTCGTGCCCTCCTGACCCCCGAACAGCCGTCCTGAACTGGGCCGGGCTGTGTCGATGTGACCCCCGCCGGGAGTGGCACGATCGGGCCGGTGCCGATCGGCCGTACTAGGCGGATTGTGACCTGGACCACTTTGGTGGTCCTTCTTGCGTCACTTTACGTATCAGAACAGAGCATTCGGGTGCATCTGCGTGACCTGGTCAGGCCGATGGGGGTCCCTGGCCGTGCTCTGCGTCCCGTGTCCTGGCATGCTCAGGGCGTGGACGATCTGCTAGCCCGCGTTCCGCTGTTCGCCGGGTTGTCCGAGCCCGACCGCCAGGCGCTTTCCGATCACCTGGACCGGCAGGACGTGACCCGTGGCGACGTGCTGTTCCGCGAAGGGGATGTCGGCGACCGCGTTTTCGTGGTTCTGTCCGGCAAGGTCAAGATAGGACGCCAGTCCGCCGATGGGCGGGAGAACCTGCTGTATGTGATGGGGCCGGGAGACCTGTTCGGAGAGCTCTCCCTGTTCGATCCCGGGCCGCGCACCGCGACGGCGACCGCCGTGACCGACGCGTCGCTCGTCGCGCTGGAGCACACCGCGCTGCGGCCATGGCTGCGTTCCCGGCCCGAAGCCGGAGCGCTGCTGCTGCGTGTGCTGGCCCGCCGCCTGCGGCGGACCAACGACACGATGGCGGACATGGTGTTCACCGACGTGCCCGGTCGCGTCGCCAAGGCGCTGCTCGACCTGGCCGACCGCTTCGGTGAACCGGCCCAGCCGGGTAACGAGGCGGCCGGGGTCCGGGTCGAACACGGCCTCACTCAGGAGGAGCTGGCTCAACTCGTCGGAGCCTCGCGGGAGACGGTGAACAAGGCCCTCGCCGACTTCGCCACCCGTGGCTGGCTCCGGCTGGATTCCCGCGCTGTCGTGCTGCTCGACCGTGAGCGGCTCGCCCGCCGGGCCCGCTGAACCCACCGCCGGTTTGAAAACCGGCCTGTCCCCTGCCCGTTCGTCCCCCGGATCCGCCGCCGCCGCCGGATCCGGGGGACGCATCCGTGCGGCAGACGTCCTCAGCGGTGTAGTCGCCAGCGGTACCCGGCTACCGGCTGGTGCCCTCGGCGGGCGGCATCTCCACCGAGGGCACGGCCTCACCGGACGGGTCGGCCACCGGCACGACCACCGGTGATCCCGGCAGGCGCGCCGCCGTCCTGGCCCGCGCCCTCGTCCCGTTCACGCTCACCTTCGCCAGCGCGGCCGCCGCGCCCAGCCCGTCCTGTGCGCTCAGGTCATCCTGGGCGGCCAGCCCGTCCTGGTGTGGTGTGCCCAGCCCGTCCGCCACGCCCGGTCCGTCCGCTGCGCCGAGCCCTTCCGGTGCGCCGAGCGCTTCCGGGGCGGATCCCGGCAGGGCCGCGAGCAGCCGCCGGGTCTGCGGCGCCTCGCTGACCGCGCCGGTGGCCGTCGCGGCGGCCAGGGCCTGCTCGTAGGCCTCGCGGCTGCCCTCGACGTCACCGTGCGCCGCCAGGACCGTCCCCAGCGCCCGGTATGCCAGCACCTGTGCCCGGACGTCCTCGGCGTCCACTCCGACCGCCTGGCGGGCCACCCGCAGGGCCTCGTCGGGCTCGCCCGCGTCGAGCAGGGTGCCCGCGAGGTGGGCGTAGGCCTGCCGGCGCGGGAACATCAGCGTCGCCGGCTCGCTGGCGGACAGCGCCCCCCGCAGCTCGGTGATCGCCTCGTCGAGGCGCCCGCGCGCCCGCGCGATCTGCGCGACGAGCACCTTCGCCCCGAGCTGGGCGTGCGGGCGCAGTTCCAGCCGGTCCAGGTCGGCCAGGGCGCGCCGGGCGGCCTCCTCCGCGGCATCCACCTCGCCGGCGTCCAGCCTGGTCAGGCCGAGCAGCACCTGGGCGAAGGCGCCGATGAGCACATGCCCGGTGGACGCCGCCTCCGCGCACGCCTCGGTCAGCAGGTCCGCACCGCGCCGGGGGCGGCCAGCCCCACGGGCGGCCAGCCCGCGCGCGATGAGGGTCAGGGTGCGCCCCCAACTGTCGCCGGTCTCGGTGAACAGCTCCGCCGCGCGGGCCGCCTCGCTCTCGGCGGTCTCGATGTCGCCGAGCTCGGCCGCGGCGACCGCGTCGATCGTCAGGCAGACCGCCTGCCCCCAGCGCTCGCGCATCGACTCGGCGAGGTTGATGAGCACGCGGGAGACCTTGCGGGTCCGGGTGAGCTGACCCGAGAGCAGCAGGACGAGGGCCTCGGTGCCCGAGCACCAGCCGAGCCCGCCGGCGTCCTCCAGCCGCTCGAACACCGCGGACGCCTCGCGCAGCGTGCGCTCGGCCTTCGCGTAGTCCCCGCGGGTGGTGGCGCTCCACGCCAGGTGCTGCAGCGCCCAGCCGACCCCGCGGGGGTCGTCGACGCGGCGGGCGAGCGAGAGTGCTTCGCGGTAGCGCTCCTCCGCGGCCTGGATGCGGCCGGCGGCGTATTCGAGCAGGCCGAGCCGGCGCAGCGCCGCGGCCACCGCCCGGTCGTCGCCGGCCCGGTGCGCGGCCTCCAGCGCCGTGATCAGCGACTGGCGGGCCTCCTCGCCACGGCCCTGCTTCTGCCGTAGCTCACCGAGCACCGCGTAGGCGGCGGCCCGCCGGCTCGGGACGTTCACCCGCAGCGCCGGGCGCAGCGTCCGCTCCGCCTCGTCGAGCCGGCGCAGCCAGACCAGCGCCTCGGCGTGCAGGATCCGCACGTTGATGTCGTCGTCGCCGTCGATGACGCCCCGCCCGAGCCGGCGGGCGTCGGCGAGCAGGTCCGCCGCGGCCCGATGGTCGTCGCGGGCGAGCGCCGAGCGGGCCAGCCGGACGTGCGCGTGGAAGCCGGCCTCCCGCGCCGACCAGGCCGGGTCACCCGCGGGCAGCGCCATCGAGGCGGCCAGGTCGTAGGCGCGCAGCGCGTGGGTGGCGACGAAGGTCGACACCTCGCGGGACGAACCGATCATCGCCGTGACGCCCCAGCGCGCCGCCGTGGCGTGCCGGCGGGCCCGCTCCACCTTCGGCAGGCCCGAGTAGGCGACGTCGCGCGCCATCGGGTGGACGAACCGCCACAGGGTCTCGCCCTGCCGCGGTGGGCGGACGAGCTGGCGCTCGGTGAGCACCGACAGCGCGCGTTCGACCTCGGCCGCCGGGCGCTCGCCGACCACCTGGAGCGCCTCGGCGGGGAAGCGCGGGCCGAGCACGGCCGCCGCCCGCAGCGCCGCCTTGGCGGCCGCGTCCAGGTCGTCGATCCTGGCTGCCAGCACCGACTGGACACCGGCGGGCAGGACGGTCGCGGCCAGCGAGCCCTCCAGCACCCAGCGCATCCCCTCGCCGCCAGGGTCGGGCACCTGGTGCAGCAGACCGCGGTCCACCAGCAGGTTGAGCAGCTCGGTCAGGAAGAACGGGTTCCCGTGCACCCGGGCCAGCAGCTCGGCCTGGGTCGCCCGGGACAGGCCGGGCTCGCCCAGGTAGTCCTTGAGCAGGGCACGCGCCGCGCTCTCCGGCAGCGGGCTGAGCGCGATGCGGCGCGCGCCGACGAGATCGGAGAACTGCGGGCTCTCCCGGTCGAGCAGGACGAGCATCACCGGGCCGTTGAGGGTCGTCGTCAGCCGCCGCAGGGCCGTCGTCAGCCGGCTGGTCGCCCACTCCAGGTCGTCGACGACGACCAGTACCGGGTTGCGGACCGCCAGCGCGCTCAGCAGGAGGCCGACGGTCTCGACGGCGTCGTCGGCGGCCCGCTGGACAGCCTCGCCGTGGGAGGCCCGGCCGACCGGGTCACCCGGCGGGGTGGTCGCCCCGGCGCTGGGACGGCGGTCCGGCGGCACGCCGAGCATCCCGAGCAGGCGGTCCCCGATGCCGCTCGGCAGCTTCGTTTCGAAGATCGGATGGGTGAGGCCGGCGACCGTGCGGCGTACCCGGTCGGCGACCCGGTCGAGGGTGTCGCCGTCGGTGATGCCGCACGCCCCGCGGATGAGGTCGATCAGCGGGGCGAGGTCGCGGACGTCGCCGTGGCGCACGGTGCGCCCCCACAGCACGGTCGCGCCCGCGGTCGCCTCGGCGGTCTCGGCGAGCTCCCGGGCCAGCCGGGTCTTGCCGATGCCGGCCTCGCCGATGACCACCGCCATGTCGGGCTGGCCGGCGTCGACCACGCCGGCGAAGTAGCGGCTGAGCTCGGCCAGCTCCTGCTCGCGCCCGATGAACGTCGCGTCGTCGGCCAGGCCCGGCCGGGCGATGTTGGACGGGCGCAGACTGACCAGCTCGTAGGCGGGCACCGGCTCGCGCTTGCCCTTGAGCACCAGGGGCGGCAGATCGCGCCAGGTGGCGACGGAGCGGGTGGCGGTGACTGTGTCCCGGCCGGCGTAGACGGTGCCCACCGCCGCCGCGCCGGACAACCGCGCGGCGGTGTTCACCGTGTCCCCGATGACCGTGTATGACAGCGCCGCCTGCACGCCGGCGAGCACCTCGCCGGTGTTGACGCCGACCCGCAGGCCGAGCGGGCTGCTGTCGCCGCCCTCGTCCTTGATCAGGCGACGGGCCGTCTCCTGCATCGCCGCCGCGGCGCGCACGGCGCGTTCCGGGTCGTCCTCGTGCGCCGTCGGGGCGCCGAAGACGGCCATGATCCCGTCACCGCTGAGGTTGTCGACCCGCCCGCCGACCTCGTCGACCTCGCGCGCGAGCGCGGCGAGGACCCGGTCGGTGACCTCGCCGACCCGTTCGGGGTCGCGGTCCTCCGCCCAGGCGGTGAAGTCGGACAGGTCGCCGAACAGGACGGTGACGACCCGGCGCTCGGCGGCCTCGGCGCGCGGCGTGTCGGTCTGGGTGAACCGGAGCCCGCAGTTGAAGCAGAACCGCCCGCCGGGCACCGTCGGGGTGCCGCATCTGGGACAGACCAGGGGACCGGTCGTGGGGGAGCTGATCACCATCGTGGATCGGTTCCTCTCCGCCGGATGATCGCTGGGCCGCGCGAACCGCTGGGTCGGAAGGCCGGGTGGGGGCCGGCACCGGAGCGCGCGCGGTCGGTAACGTCCCGCGGGTACGAGGGCCCGCGGTCGGTACCAATGGTCCAAAGGGTCACAAAGCGCACGAGCGGTCTCCTCCGCCGGAAAGTTTAGTGGCCTTCGTCTCCCTTTCTGGATCAAGGTGTGTCGGATGACCGACCTGGCCCCGTTCGCGGGGATCCAGACCGCGAGCGGCCCGGCCTCTATAGTGGCGCAGCTCACTTGTCTACCCGGTTTCCGGGATATGACCCGCGTCTTTCGGCAGGTTGCGGCCAGTCTCTGAACGTCCACACCGGCCCCGCCGGCTACCCGCGGTGACCGCCGCCGGGGCCCTGACCTGCGCGGGGCGTGGCGGACCGGCGTGCGCCGGGGTGACCCCGCGCGCGCGGCGGCGGGTGGCTCAGCGTGGGCGGAGATAGTCCAACTGGGCCCGTACCGACAGCTCGGCCGCCGGCCAGAGTGCCACGTCGACGTCCGCGTACACGATCCGGACCACGTCGATCGGCGTCACCTGCTCGGCCGACGCACCCAGATCGGCTAACGCGGAGACCACCTGATCGAGCCGCCGGGCCCGGTGCTCCAGGTATGCCTCGGCCGCCCGCCCGGCCGCTGGCAGCTCGGGGCCGTGGCCGGGCAGCACGGTGGTGTCGCCGAGCTCGCGCAGCAGGCGCAGGCTCGCGAGGTAGTCGGCGAGCCGGCCGTCGGGATGGGCGACGACCGTGCTGCCGCGCCCCAGGATCGTGTCGCCGGTGAGCACGGCCGGGTGCTCGTCGTCGCCGGCCAGCACGAAGGACAGCGAGTCCGAGGTGTGCCCAGGGGTGGCCAGCACCCGCAACTCGACCCCGGCGGCGGCGACGACGTCCCCGGCGCCGAGGCCCTCCGAGCCGAGGCGGTGCGCTGGGTCGAGGGCGCGCACCTGCGCCCCGGTCAGCGCGTGCAGCGTCGCGGCGCCCTCGCTGTGGTCGGAGTGGCCGTGGGTCAGCAGGATCGTGCGCACCAGGCCGGCGGCCGCGACCCGGGCGAGGTGCTCGCCGTGGTCGGGGCCGGGATCGACCACCACGCAGCCGGCGTCGCCCGGTGACCGCAGGATCCAGGTGTTCGTGCCGTCGAGGGTCATCGGGCCGGGATTCGGCGCGAGGACGACGGAGGCCAGCTTCGTGACCCGGCGGAGGGCGGTCACCGCGGGACACCACTGCGGGTGCCCGCGGCCGGTGCCGGGGCGGTTCCCGAAGGCGTGCCCGGCTCGGTGCCGGGGGCACCGTCCGGCGGTAACAGGTGTGGGAACGACAGCTGCCAGGTGCCGTCGCGGGCGACGATCCTCGCCATGATCGGCTTCAGGTCGCGGGTGCGCGCGGCCGCGAGCGCACCGGCGACGTCGTCGTAGGCCGACAGCTCCGCGAGGGTGAAGGCGGTGGGCGGGAGCATGCCGATCTCGCCGGCGACAAACCGCTCCATCGCCTCCGCCGGACGGATCCACAGCATTCCGTCAGCCTCGGTCGAGAGCTCCGTCGCGAGCTCGCCCGGCAGCTGCCCGGCCGGCAGCGCGGCGACGAAGAACCTGGTGTCGTACCGTCGTGGCTCCAGCTCGGGGGCTATCCAACGGGTCCACGGGGCCAGCAGGTCGGCCCGCAGGGCCAGCCCGCGGCGGGTCAGCAGCTCGGCGAGGCCACTGCGGTGGCTCTCCACCGCCCGCCGCTCGGCGGCCCAGCCCGGATCGCCGGTGCCCGGATCGCCGGTACCGGCAGCGCCGCCCGCCGCGTCGACACGTCCGGCCGGCACGTTCCTGCCCGTCGGCGTGGCTCCGCCGGCCGGCGCGACTCCGCCGGCTGGTGCGGCTCTGCTGGCTGGTACGGATGTGCCCGTCGGTACGGCGAGCAGGACGCCGCACTCCTCGAAGGTCTCGCGGACGGCCGCGCAGACCAGGGCCCGCGCGCGGGCGGGATCGTCGTCCAGCCCCGGCATCGCCTCCTCGACGGAGGGCCCGACCCACGGGAGATCCTCGGCGGCGTCCGACGGGTCGACCCGCCCGCCCGGGAAGACGTGCATGCCGCCCGCGAACGACATCGCCCGGGTGCGCCTGAGCAGGTAGGCCTCGATGCCGGAACCGGCCGGCGCGTCGCGCAGGAGCACAACGGTCGCCGCGTCCCGGGCGGGTGCCGGGTTGGCGGCCAGCCGAGCCAGCCGGAGTTCCTCCTCCGGTTCCATCCGGCGGGACGCGCCGAACCGGGCGACGATTGCCGCCTGATGATCAGCCATCCCCTGATGGTAGACAGTACGGCCGACAGAAGCCGAGGTCAGCCGGCCACGCGGGCGACGAGCTCCACCTCCACGGGCGCTCCCAGCGGGAGCGCCGCGACCCCGACGGCGGAGCGCGCGTGCAGTCCGGCGGCACCGAAGACGGCGCCGAGCAGCTCGCTGGCGCCGTTCAGGACGACCGGCTGGCCGACGAATCCCGGCGCGCTCGCGACGAAGCCGACGACCTTCACGATCCGGGTGATCGTGTCCAGGCCACCGGCCGCGGCCGCGGCCGCGGCGAGCGCGTTGAGCGCGCACACGCGGGCCAGCTCAGCGGCCCGCTCGGCGGTGATCTCCGCACCGACCAGGCCGGACGCCAGCAGCTTCCCGGCCACCAGCGGGAGCTGCCCCGCGGTCCAGACCAGATCGCCGTCACGCACCGCGGGGACATAGGCCCCGGCCGGGGTGGGCACCGCCGGGAGGACCAGCCCGAGCTCGGCGAGCCGCCCGGACGGCGTCGTGGCGGCCGCGGGCGGGACGGGAGCGGTCATCGTCGGAGTCGACCTTCTGTCGAGGAGGGCACGTCAGGGAACAGGGGACGGGGCGGAGACGACCGTCCCGTCGCGGGTGGACGTCCCTACTGGGACTTCGGCCGCTTGAAGTACGCCACCAGGCTCTCCGGGTTGGGCCCGGGGACGACCTGGACGAGCTCCCAGCCGTCGGCACCGAAGTTGTCGAGGATCTGCTTGGTGGCGTGGATCAGGAGCGGGGCAGTCATGTACTCCCACTTGGTCTGCATGACGATGGACCCTAGAGCATCCGCGGACCGCCACCCGGTTGGGTAGGCGGTGTGGCCGCCGTGACGAGGGTCCGGGGCGTGGCAGTCCGGATCGGCGGCCCACGGGTACGGTCGAGCACGTGACCGGTGACGACAACGCGCCAGCGGCGACCGCCGGCCCCTGGGACTGTCGGTTGCACATCGTCACCGGCAAGGGCGGCACGGGAAAGACCACGATCGCCGGCGCGCTGGCCGTCGCGCTGGCCACCGGGGGGCGCCGGGTGCTGCTGACCGAGGTCGAGGGGCGCCAGCAGATCGCCCAGCTCTTCGATACCCCGCCGCTGCCCTACCGTGAGCGCAAGGTGGCGAGCGCGCCCGGCGGCGGCGAGGTCTTCGCACTGGCCATCGACGCGGACGAGGCGTTGCTGGAGTACCTCGAGATGTTCTACAACCTGCGCCGCGCGGGTCGGGCGCTCGGCCGCATCGGCGCCGTCGACTTCGCCACCACGGTCGCCCCCGGTGTCCGTGACGTGCTCCTCACCGGCAAGGTGAAGGAGGCCGTCAACCGGCCGGACGGCACCCGTCCGAGTGGGCTCGCCTACGACGCGGTCGTGCTCGACGCGCCCCCCACCGGCCGGATCGCCCGTTTTCTGAACGTCACCGCGGAGGTCGCGGGGCTGGCGCGGATGGGCCCGATCAGGGCACAGGCGGACAGCGTGATGGCGGTGCTGGCGCCCGAGCGGGCGGCGGTCCACCTGGTCACCCTGCTCGAGGAGATGCCGGTCCAGGAGACGGTGGACGGCATCCGGGAGCTGCGCGAGGTGGGCCTGCCGGTCGGCGCGGTGGTGGTGAACATGGTGCGCAGCCCGCTGCTCGCCCCCGGCGATCTCGACCTGGCCCGGCGTGGCCAGCTCGACCGCGAGGAACTGGCCACCGGCATCAAGGAGACCGGCATCGAGCCGACCGAGGAACTGATCTCGAACCTGGCCTGGGAGGCCGCACAGCACGCCGAGCGGGTCGCGCTGGAGACGGCGCAACGTGCCGAGATCGCCGCGCTGGGACGTCCGGTCTACGAGGTGCCGCTGCTGGCGGACGGCGTGGATCTCGGTTCGCTCTACCGGTTCGCCGAGATGCTCCGAGCCCAGCGGATGGTGGCATGACCCCCGCGGGCGAGAACCCGGCTGACCCGACCACCGGCATGGACCCGACCACCGGCATGGACACGGCCGGTGGCTCCACGGGCGGCCGCGGGCGGGCCGGTGGCGGGCCGCCGTCCGGTGGCGGCGATGGCGCCGGTGAGAGTGGTTCCGGCGCGACGGCCGGGAAGCCGACCCGCGCCGCGGGGGCACGCGCTACGGGATCACGCGCTGCGGGGAAGAAGACCACCACGGGGCGGGCGAAGGCGACGCCCGGATCGCCGCGGAAGGCGACCGGGGCCCGTAGGGCCACGGGACGGGGTCAGCGGACGGCGCCGAGCCGGCCGCGGCCGCGTCCGCATCCGCTCGGGGTCCCGCGGTTGGACGTCGACGCCATGCTCGACACCGAGCGGATCATCGTGTGCTGCGGGTCGGGCGGGGTCGGCAAGACCACGACCGCCGCCGCGCTCGCGCTGCGCGCCGCCGAGCGTGGCCGGCGCGTGGTGGTACTGACGATCGACCCGGCCAGGCGCCTCGCGCAGTCGCTCGGCCTGACCGCGCTCGACAACAACCCCCGCGAGGTCGCGGGGGTCGACCCGGCCGCCGGTGGCCGTCTCGACGCGATGATGCTCGACATGAAGCGGACGTTCGACGAGATCGTCCTCGACCACAGCACGCCCGAACGGGCCGAGGCGCTGCTGGCGAACCCGTTCTACCAGTCGCTGTCGTCGTCCTTCGCCGGTACGCAGGAGTACATGGCGATGGAGAAGCTGGGGCAGCTCGACGCCAGCGGCTCCTGGGACCTGATCGTCGTCGACACCCCGCCGACCCGTTCGGCGCTGGACTTCCTGGACGCGCCGAACCGGCTCGGCGACTTCCTCGACGGGCGCCTGCTGCGCCTGCTGCTGGCGCCCGCGAAGGCCGGTGGCCGGGCGTACGCGAAGGTCATCGGAGCCAGCCTGGGCATGTTCACCCGGGTCATCACGAAGGTGCTCGGCGCGCAGCTGCTGGCCGACGTGAGCCAGTTCGTGGCCGCGCTGGAGACGATGTTCGGCGGTTTCCGGGCCCGCGCCGACGAGACGTTCCGCCTGCTCGCGGCGCCCGGCACCTCTTTCGTGGTGGTCGCGGCGCCCGAGGCGGCCGCGCTGCGGGAGGCGTCCTACTTCGTGGACCGGCTCGACGCGGACGGCATGCCGCTCGCGGGACTGATCGTCAACAGGATGCACTTCTGCGCCGCCTCCGCGCTGACCGTCGAGCGGGGGCTGGCCGCCGCTGAGAATCTCACCGACCACGGCGAGCATCCGCTGGCCGCGGCTGTGCTGCGTATCCACGCCGACCGGGCGCGGCTCGCCGAACGTGAGGTCCGGCTGCGTGAACGGTTCACCAGTGCCCATCCGGACACGGCACTCGTCGAGGTCGAGGCGTTGTCCGAGGACGTCCACGACCTGGCCGGGCTGCGGGAGATCGGTCGCGCGCTCGCCGGGGACGAACGGGCCGCGGCGGCCGGCTGACCGGCCGGGGAACGGCGGGTGGGAGCGCACGGCGCATGTTCTGGGGGAGGCCGACGTGGAGGTGGCTGGCGTAGGCACCTGGCGGGGTCCTGCCGTAGGCACGAAGGGTCGTTCCGCGGGACCCGTCGGGGACCGCGTACGGAACTCGATGCACTCGCTCGATGCACTGACTCAACGCACTGAACTGGCTTGACGCACTGAGATGACGGCCCCGGGAATCGCGCCGGTGCGATGTGAACCCGGGTCCAAGGAGGGCCTCCGCCCGTCCGGGCCATACACAGGAACGTGTTGCCCGGGATGTTGCGGGGGACCAGCGCCACTGGTGGAGACTTCACCGCCCATCCGGGCTATACGCGACTCGGATGGAAACAACTGTGTACTGCTGGTGTCACGTTCGGGGTGGTGGTGTCCGCTCGACCCCGCTGTCGTCGGACACCTCCGGATGAGGGCTCGAGGCCGGGCTAGCCGGCGGACGCGGAGCGGTGATCCGCCTGGGCGTCCGCGAGCAGCTTCCGCCAGGACGTGACGTCCGGACGGCGGCGGAGCAGCGCGCGGCGCTCCCGCTCGGTCATTCCTCCCCAGACGCCGAACTCGACATGGTTGTCGAGGGCGTCCGCCAGGCACTCGGTGCGCACGACGCACCCGAAGCACCTGGTCTTCACCCGGTTCTGGGCCGCTCCCTGGACGAAGAGCTCATCCGGGTCGAGGTCGCGACAGGCGGCGTGGGCCGTCCAGTCGCCGTCGGTGGTGGAGCCGACGAGCCCGGTCGTACTGGTACGGCGTGACAGGCTGACGGGTGGGGTCAGGCTACTGGTCATGCCACCTGCCTTTCTTCTCGAGTCCGGGTCAGGGGGCCCGTGCGGGTGGTGACGTGGCGTTGAACCGAAACCGTACGGAGTGGCGTGGCCACGGCACAGACCCCACACGGGTGGTTGTCCAAATGACTAGTCCGGGCCATTGATCCCGATCGCCGCAGTAGTGCGATCTGTGACGCCCGTGTGTCACTTCGGTGACGCAACCGTGACCTTGCTGTGGCGTCGTAGTCTTAGCTCGATGAGGTAGCCGTTCGGACGCCTTGCCGTGTGTGCCCGTGTGGTCCCGGGCGGGCAGTGTGCGGGACCACAGTCCTGGACTGGCGGGCCCCGGGCGGGCACGGTGTTTGGGTCAGCGCAGTACTGGATCAGCGCCTCGGCCGCGGCCGGTGCGGGCACCTGACGAAGGCGGGCATCGTCGACGGCAGCGGAGGACTCGAGCAGGGGGTCCCGGGCTCAGTGTTCATACCAGGCCGAAACACCGGTGAAGCGCCGGTCGCCGAAGCCGGGACCGAGCCCCGGGGCGTTCCGTGCACCCAGCCGTTCCCCGTGTTCCCCGTGTTCCCCGCGTACCCCGTGCACCCCGTGTTCGGAGCGTTCCCGGCGCCACGGTGGGTCCAGGCGTGATCCGGTCGAAACTCCGCGGCGCGGCCGACGCGCGGTCCACGTGGCAATCAGGCCTGTCCGCGCCGGCCTCCGGCCCAGCCTCACGGCATATCGGGCCCGACTCGGCGCGCCGCCGCCGAGTCACACCGAAACGGCTGCTCGGCGTCCTCACCGCCAGCGTGGCGGCGGGCGTTCTGGTCGGCATGCTCGCGCTGCCCGTCATCGGCCTGGCCGGCATGACCGCCAAGGGCGGCGCGGACCATTTCCTTTCTCTCCCCGCGAATCTGACCGTCCCCCCGCTGGCCCAGCCCTCACGCATCCTGGACGCCGCCGGACACCAGATCGCGGTGCTGCGCGGCGAGCAGGACCGCGAGATCGTCACCCTGGACAAGGTCCCGCCGCAGATGCGCCAGGCGATGATCGACATCGAGGACGCGCGCTTCTACGAGCACACCGGCGTCGACTACCGCGGAATGATCCGCGCGTACCTCGCCAACCAGGAGTCCGGCGGGGTCACCCAGGGCGGATCGACCCTCACCCAGCAGTACGTGAAGAACGTCCTGCTGGCCTCCGCCCGGACACCGGAGGAAAAGGCGGCCGCGACCGAGCAGACGGTCGACCGCAAGCTCCGCGAAGCCCGTTACGCGCTGTATCTGGAAGAACACCTCACCAAGGACGAGATCCTCGAGCGGTACCTCAACATCGCCTATTTCGGCGACGGCGCGTACGGCGTCCAGGCGGCCGCCCGGCACTACTTCAACATCGACGTCAGCCAGCTCGGCGTCACCCAGTCGGCGATGCTGGCCGGCCTGGTGAAGAACCCCACCGCGTACAACCCGGCGCTTCACCCGCAGGCCGCCAGGGAACGCCGCAACATCGTCCTCGACCGGATGCGCGAGCTCGGCCACCTCGACGCCGCCGCGTGGAAGGCGGGCCGGGCCGAGGAACTCGTCCTCAACCGCCCGGCGCGGTCACCGGACGCCTGCCAGGACTCCTCAGCCCCCTTCTTCTGCTCCTACGTCCGCCAGGTGCTGCTGGCCGACCGGACGTTCGCCGCCACCCCCGAGGACGCCCGCCGGCTGTTGTTCGAGGGCGGGCTCACCATCCGGACCACGCTCGACCCGGTCGCGCAGGGCGCGGCGCAGACGTCCGCACGCGAGGTGATCCCCACCGGGAACCGGGTCGCCGCCGGCGTCGCGATGGTGCAGCCGGGCACCGGCAACGTGCTGGCGCTCGCCGTGAACCGGGATTACGGCACGCCGGACGACAACCAGCCGCCGGCGCTGACCGCCGACTTCGTCCACACCAAGGAGATCTACCCGGTCGACCCCGACTCGTTCTCGCCCGGCTCCACGTTCAAGGTCTTCACACTGGCCGCCGCGCTGGAGAACAACATCCCGCTGTCGACCACCTTCCACTCGCCGCTGTGCTATCGCTCGGAGCGCTTCCCCAACCCCGATCCGGGCGGGAAGAACTGCTACAGCAACGCCGACCCGAGCGAGGACGGCTTCTACTCCCTCACCACGGCGACCTGGAACTCGGTCAACACCTACTACATCCAGCTCGCCGAGCGTCTCGGTGTCATGAAGACCGCCGAGATGGCCCGCCGGCTAGGCGTCTCCTCCTGCCGGATCCGGCCGAACGAAGAGAACGACCCCGAGTGCAGGGGCGGGGGGATCGGACCGGTCGACGGCTCTGCGATCCTCGGCTCGAACGAGATCAGCACGCTGGACCTCGCCACCGCCTACGCGACGCTCGCCGCCCGCGGAAACCGCTGCTATCCCCGCACAGTGCTCTCGATCACACAGCGCGTCGGGACGGCTGACCGTCCGCTGGCCTTCAACACCGGAAAGCCATGCGAACAGGTCCTCGCCCCCGGGATCGCGGACACCGTCGCCTCGGTTCTCCAGGGCGTCATCAACCACGGGACCGCGTCCGGGAACGCGCAGATCGGACGTCCGGCGGCGGGCAAGACCGGAACGGCCGAGGCATTCAGCACGGCGTCCTTCGCCGGTTTCATCCCGCAGCTGGCCACCGCGGTCACCCTCGCCGACCCGCGCGGCCCGACGACTCATCAGCTTCGCAACGTGCTCACCAGCCGTGTGGTGTTCGGCGGCGGATTCCCGGCCCAGATCTGGGCCCGGACGATGACGCGCACGATCGACGGCCTGGCGCTGCCCGTCATGCCACTGCCGGCGCCGGACAACACCCAGCCGCAGGTGCCCAAGAAGGCCCTGCCGGACGTCCGCGGGCAGAGCCAGCAGGCGGCCGAGTACGCCCTGCGCTCGCTGGGATTCCGGGTCCGCTCGGAGACCGTGCCGCACGTGGCCCCGCCCGGGATCGTCGTCGGCATGGCTCCCGAGCCCGGGGGGGAGGTCTCCATGGATACCGAGGTGGTGCTCCAGGTGTCCGGCGGCCTCACCGGCGCGGTGCTGCTGCCGAACGGCGCCGGCGCACGCCCCGGCCAGCCCGCCGCCCCACCGGCGGGGGACGGCCGCGCAGGCATCCCGAGGCTGCCGGACCTGCGCAACCAGCTCCGGAACTGAAGGCCGGCGCGGCGCGGCGGGATCCGGCTGTCAGGACTCGCTCAGCCGCGCGCGGACGAGCTCGGACACCCGCCTCCCGTCCGCCCGGCCGGCGATGCGCGCCTGCGCGGCCTTCATCACCTGGCCCATCGCCTTCATGCCGGTGAGCCCGAGCTCGGCCATCACCTCGTCGATGATCGCTCGCAGCTCGTCCTCGCCGAGCTGGCTGGGCAGGTAGTCGGCGAGAACGTCACCCTCGGCGTTCTCGCGGCTGGACTGCTCGGGCCGCCCGGCGGCGGCGAACGCCTCCGCGGCCTCCCGGCGCTTGCGGACCTCCCGGGCCAGGATCTTCTCGACCTCGGCGTCGTCGAGCTCCCGGGCGGTGGTGCCGGCGACCTCCGCGTCCTTCACCGCGGCGAGGGCAAGGCGCAGCGTCGACAGGCGCAGGTCGTCACGTGCTCGCATGGCGACAGTGAGATCCTCGCGCAGCCGCTCCTTGAGTGTGCTCATGGTCGCCGAGCCTACGGCCCGCCCGCACCGGCGGCCACGCGGTTTCCGTTCAGGTGCAGCCGCTGGTCCGGTTCGCGCCGGTGCGGCCGTTGGTAGACGGCGCCGACGCGACCGGGGACGTCCGCCGGGGTGGCGGGACCTGTCCGCCGGGGTGGTCGGACACGTCCGCGGGCGTGGCACCGGGCAGCCGGGCCGTCGTGCGGCTGGGCGAGACTGGAGCGATGCGACCGATGCGACCGAGCCGGGGAACTGTCCGCGCGGTGTCGGGGCTCGCGGCCGCGGGTCTCGGCACCGCGCTCTACGCGGGCGTCTACGAGCGGACCGCCTACACCCTGCGCCGGCGCGAGGTGGCGGTTCTCGCGCCGGGAAGTACCTCTCTGCGCCTGCTGCACATCTCGGACCTGCATGTCACCCCGAACCAGCACGGCAAGTTCGCCTGGCTGTCGGATCTGGCCCGGCTGGTCCCCGACCTCGTCGTGCTCACCGGCGACGTGCTCTCGCACCCCCGGGCCCAGGCCCCGCTGCTCGCCGCGCTCGACCCGCTCTTCACGTTCCCCGGCCTGTTCGTGCCGGGCAACAACGACTACCACGCACCGACGTTGCGCAGCCCACACCGCTATCTCGAACGCACGAACACGCCCGGGCCGAAGGGCCCGGCGCTCGACTGGGCGGGTTTCGCCCGCGCGCTCGCCACGGCCAGCGGCTGGCGTGAGCTGACCAACATCCGGGGCACGATCGACATGGGGGGCCGCACCCTCGACCTGCGTGGGGTCGACGACGCCCGCCTGCGCCGCGACCGGCTCGCCCTGGTCTCCGGCCCGCCCGAGCCGGGCGCGGCGCTGGCGCTCGGCCTGTCACACACCCCCGAGCCCAGGGTGCTGGACGCCTTCACGGCGGACGGGGTCGACCTCATCCTCTCCGGCCACACCCACGGCGGACAGATCCGGCTGCCCGGCTACGGCGCGCTGGTCACCAACTGCGGCATCGGCCGGGAGCGGGCCTGGGGCCTGTCGCGGCACGCGGCGGGCGGGCGGCACTCCTGGCTGCACGTGTCCGCCGGGCTCGGTACCTCACCGTTCGCCCCGTTCCGCTTCAACTGCCGCCCGGAGGCAACGCTGCTCACGCTCACCGAACGTCGCTGATCCGTGCCGTCCCCGGAGGGCAGGCCGGCGGTCCCGAGGGCGGGCTGGAGGGCGGGCGAGCCGGCGGAGCGCCGGTGCCGGCCCGGTGGACCGTTCCGAAAACCGGGGCACCCCGGCACGCCACTCGGATCCTTGCGTCTAGTACACTGAGCCACGGTCGCGGGGTGTGGCGCAGCTTGGTAGCGCGCTTCGTTCGGGACGAAGAGGTCGTGGGTTCGAATCCCGCCACCCCGACCCAGGTCAGGGGCATGATCCGGCACAATCGGGTCACGCCCCTGACGCATGTACAGCAGTAGGCTCATCGATCAAGGTTTTCGCCCAGCCGGTTCAACGCCTCTCGCGTTTTCGCGGACGACGCCTGCGCGTAGATCTCCATCGTGACGTCGATGTTCGCGTGCCGCAGGACACGCATGATCACCCGCGGATGTACATCGAGATCCACGAGCAGCGACGCGCAGGTGCGGCGCGCATCGTGCACTGTGATCCGCGGGACGTCGGCCTTGCTCACCCGCAGGCGAACGCCCGATCGAACCTCCTCGGTTCCACCGCCGTGCCGTACCGGCCGGTGATGAACAGGCCCGACTCCTGCCAGGTAACTCCCGCCGCAACAGCGCACCAACGGGTGCGCCCATCCCGTCCGACTCACCGGCGCCATTCACCAGGTCGATAAGGCGTCCTCTACGCATTCACCTCGGCTGGGAAGAACAACGGATCGGTGTTCGCCGGGATCACGGTGAACACCACCTGGTACAACACGGCGCTCGAGGGCGTTGAAGATGACCGCGGAGAGGATCGCGGACTCGGGGCTGGCGCGCGCTACCTCACCACCGAACCCGGGATGGGCTACCGCTACCAACCGTAGGCCCGGCGGGCGCAGCCGCCAGCGTGTCAGTGCACGGCTGTGAAGGTCGCGTCCGGATTGTCGAGGGGCAGACCGGCCCGGTCATAGACCGGCACGCCCAACGCACGCAGCCGGCCCGACGATGCGCGCAGGTGGTGGGCACACAGGAGGATTTCCTCCCGCGGTCGTCCGCTCTGGGCGGGCAGGACGACCTGCGCAACGGGCTCGCTCGGGCAGCAGCACGACCGGGCGGCCGGGTCGATCGGCGGACAGGGGGCGACTGCCCTGCTGAGCTGGACGGCCGGGTCAGCGGGGGTCTTCTGGGCCGGTAGTCGGCGGGAGCGCTTGGCGCCCAGGAGGCTCATGAGCTCAGGATGATTCTGGGCCCCAGACCAGGGCGACCGACGGAAGTCCCGACCGGCGTGGCCTTATGGCAGGCCTGCACTGTCCACCTGTGCCCGGATGCGCCATCCGTACGGGACCATCCGCCCACAGGCGGGGGATGTACCTCACGCGGACGGCCGTTCGACCCCCGACACCATCACCCGGGAACCCACGGTCTTGCTGTCGACGTTCTGCTCGCGGTCACCCGGGTCAGCCTCGGCTGGATCTTCCTCTGGGCGTTCCTCGACAAGCTGTTCGGCCTGGGCCACGAGACCCCTCCGCCCAGTCCTGGATCAACGGTGGCAGGTCCTGTGGGAGGAGGTCCCCATGACGGGTGAGATTACGTTCAGGGCGCCGGTGACGGTGCCGGCCCCGGACCCCGATCCGGGAAGCCGCGGAGCTGATGGACCGGGCCGGTGTCGGATCGCTGCTGATGGTCGACGAGGAGCGCCTGGCGGGAATCGTGACGGACCGCGACCTGGCGCTGCGGGTCGTCGCCCCCGCAGTCCCGCTCGACGACCTGCTCGCCGCCGCGGCGGACCCGCGCACCGCGGCGCTCGGTGCCGTCGCCGCCGAGGAGATCGGGCATCCCCACCACGAGGGAGGTCTGCCCCTGCCGCTCGACGCGCTGCGCCCGCGTCTCCGGGTGCTCAGCCGGTGGCAGGCGCGGGTGGGCGACGCCGTCGTCGTTCGCGCCGCCGTCGGGAACGGCGCGAAGCGGGACGGGGAGATCCTCGAGGTCGCGACGCCCGCGGGGGATCCCCCTTCCTGGTCCGCTGGTCCGACGGCAGGCTGAGCTACCTCTACCCGGGCCCGGACGCGCGGATCCACCACTACGGTGAGCCGGTGGGCAGCACCCGCTGAGGGGCGACCCGGTGGGTGAATCTGTGGTTCGCCCGAGGAGCGCCTCGCGTTCGAGCGGGAGATGCGCGACGGCGGGGTCGACTGGCAGATGAACCTCTACGGCGGCACAGCACACGGTTTCACGAACCCGGCCGCGGATGACACGCGCCCCGGGGCCCGGTACGACCGACGTACCAGCGAGAAGTCCTGGCGCGCGATGCTCGAGCTGTTCGACGAGGTCCTCCCGCCCCCTCGATGACCGTTGTGGCCCCAGCACCGGCGCCGAGCCCCCGCCGCCGACCACCCATCCGACTACCACGTCGGCGACGGCGAGGACCGCCAGCTTTCTTTTAAGACCTGGAGATCATTCATCTGGGCGCCCGATCTGGGTGCCCACCTTCCCAAACGCCCGTTACCTCTTCGTCGACGTCGAGTACCAGCATTGGGATACCGGTTCCCCCCGCCCGCCACCCCAACGACTTCAACGAATCGGTGTTCGACGAGTGCGTGCGGACCGCAGGGTGGGCCGCCAGGAATGGTCAGTGCACCAAGGTCTTCATTGCGGCGGTGAGCGCGGTCAGACCTGCTTTCGCGTCGCTGAAGAGCATCCCGGTCCTCGGGTCGGTGTAGAGCTCGTTGTCGATGCCGGCGTACCCGTGGCCCATCGACCTCTTGATGACGATGACACTCTTCGCGTGGTCGACGTCGAGGATCGGCATTCCCGAGATCGCGTTGCCCGGGCGCCGGGCCGCCGGGTTGGTCACGTCGTTCGCGCCGACGACAAGGGCCACGTCGGCCTGGGCGAACTCCGGGTTGACCTCGGCCAGCTCCTTCATCTGCGGGTAGGGGACGCGTGCCTCGGCGAGCAGCACGTTCATGTGGCCAGGCATCCGGCCCGCCACTGGGTGGATCGCGTAGCAGACATCCACTCCGCGCTGTTCAAGAAACTCCGCGAGCTCGACCACCTCATGCTGCGCCCGCGCGGCCGCGAGCCCATAGCCCGGGACGATGATGACCTTGGATGCGTACGCGAGCTGGAGAGCGGCGTCATCGGCCGCGAGAGCGCGCACCGGCGCCGCGGCAGCCGCCGTGGCATTGCCGGCCGAGTCACCCGTGCCGAAGCCACCGACGATGATGGCCGGGATCGAACGGTTCATCGCCTCGGCCATGAGCACCGTCAGGATGGTGCCGGAGGCGCCGACGAGTGCCCCGGCGATGATCAGGACGGTGCTGTCGAGGACAAAGCCGGCCATTGCGACGGCCGTGCCAGTGAACGCGTTCAGCAGCGAGATCACCACCGGCATGTCGGCGCCGCCGATCGGCAGGAGCATCGTCACGCCGAATCCCACGGCGGCGACCGCGACGACGGACAGGACGATGCTCCCGCCGTGTCCGGCGATGATCGCCGTCACGCCGGCGACGGTCACTGCCGCCAGCAGCGCGTTGAGGAGCCGCGCGCCGCGGAACACCACTGGCTGCCCGGTTATCAGTCCCTGCAGCTTCCCGGCGGCCACCAGCGACCCGGAGAAGGTCACCGCGCCGATGACGACGTCGAGTCCGGTGGCTACGGTCGTCTGGCCGGAAGCGCTGGCCAGGCCGGCGGCCCCGCCCAGCCGGACGACGTCCGTGAACGCGACGAGTGCGGCCGCCCCGCCGCCAACCGCGTTGAACACGCTGACCAACTGCGGCATCGAGGTCATGCGTACGGTTCGGGCCGCGTACAGCCCCACGCCCGAGCCGAGCAGTGCCCCGGCGGCCAGGACGAGGATGCCGGTGACGGTGATGGTTCCGTCCCGGGCCAGTAGCCCGACGGCGGTCCCGACCGCGAGTGCCATGCCGGCCGCCGACAGCAGGTTGCCGTGGCGCGCGGTCGCCGGGGAGTTCATCAGGTGCAGTCCGAGGACAAAGCAACTGGCGGCGGCGAGGAACAGCAAGTGGATCATCGCGTCCGAGGCACTCACGACGGATCACTCCCGTGCGGCGAAGGGTGGGCGGCCGGGCGGTTGCGGAACATTTCCAGCATCCGGTCGGTGACGACGTAGCCGCCCACCACGTTCATGGCGGCGAAGGCGGCGGCGAAAAACGCCAGCCCGTAGCCGAGCGGGTTGTGGGCCGACGCGGCGACGAGCATCGCGCCGACCAGGACGATGCCGTGGATCGCGTTGGCACCCGACATCAGTGGTGTGTGCAGCGTCGAGGGCACCTTGCTGATGACCTCGAAGCCGACGAGCAGGCTCAGGATGAGGATGGTCAGGTCGGTGACCAGCGTCTCGGTCATGCTTCTCACTCTCCGGGCTCGGGGCCTGCCGGGCTGTGGGCCAGCAGCGCGGCGGTGGCGGGCTGGACGACCTTGCCGGCGTGCGTGATGACGACCCCGGCCTGGATCTCGTCGGTCAGGTCGACGGCGAGCGCGCCGTCGTGGATCAGCTGGCCCAGCAGCGCGGTGATGTTGCGCGCGTAGGCGGTCGATGCGGCGGCCGGCATCGAGGCTGGCAGGTTGCCGGCGCCGATCACGCTCACGCCGCCCGCGGTGACCACCGTCTCGCCCGGCACGGAGACCTCGACGTTGCCGCCGAGCGGACTCGCCGCGAGGTCGACCAGCACGGACCCGGGCCGCATCGCCTTGACCGTCTCCTCGGTCACCAGCAGCGGCGGCCGCCGCCCGGGAACCTGCGCGGTGGTGATGACGACATCGTGACGGATGGTGGCGGCGGCCAGTGCCTCCCGCTGCGCCACCAGCTCGTCGGCGGTCAGCGCACGGGCGTAGCCGCCCTGGCCGGCTCCGTCCACCACGACGGCCAGGTCAAGGAAACCGGCGCCGAGCGACTCCACCTCGGCCCGCGCCTCCGGCCGGACGTCATAGCCGCGGACCACCGCGCCGAGCCGGTGCGCGGTGCCGATCGCGGCCAGACCCGCCACGCCCGCACCGAGTACCAGCACCTCGGCGGGCCTGGCGGTACCGGCCGCGGTCATCAACAGCGGGAAGTAACGCGGGTAGGCGTCGGCGGCGACCAGCACCGCCTTGTAACCCGCCACGTTCGCCTGGGACGTCAACGCGTCCATCGACTGGGCCCGGCTCAGCGTCCGCGGCAAGCCGTCGAGACTGACCGCGGTCACCCCCACCCCCGCCAGCTCCGCCATGACCCGCGGGTGCAGCAACGGCTGCAGCAGCCCGACGAGCACCTGCCCGCCGCGCAGCAGTGCACGCGTGTCCGGTTCCGGAAGAACGACCGACAGCACCACGTCCGCGCGCGCAAACAGCTCGCCGCGCGGGACGACAGCGGCGCCGGCTTCGGCGTAGGCACCATCGGGGAACCAGGCCGCATACCCGGCGTCGGCCTCGACCAGTACATCGAGGCCGGAACCAGCAGCCCGGCCGACCACCTCCGGAACCATGGCCACCCGACGCTCGCCAGGCGCGGTCTCCTTGACTACGCCGACAGTAAGCGGACTCATGGCCAAACCCCCTTTCGGGATTTCTCTCCGGGTCTCCTGTAGGGTCTCTTCGTCCTTGTCCGAGCCGGGTCCAGGGCCGGTAGCGT
>NZ_CASGGV010000300.1:0-51774 GCF_949319125.1 Frankia sp. Hr75.2
CATGCAACGACTCCCGCGGGTCCTTCTCCCGCGACACCCGCCCCTCGAACATCCCCACCTCGTCCCTGCGCACCACCACACCCCGGTACGACTCCGGCACCGCCAACGCCCCGAACTCCGCCCGCCGCTCCGGCGAACGCCCCCCACCAGCCATGATCGCTTCGAGGATCCGCTTCATTCTCGATCTACCTCCGGCGTCTGTCGGGTGCCCGGTGGCGGGGCTCCGCCGCCCGGCGTGGTGGACGACCCGCAGGTCGGCGGGCCAGGAGAACTGAGGGGTGTCGGCGTGCCGCGCGACGCGATAGAACTTCTGGGACAACCTTGGAGGGTCGGCGCGCGTCAGACTTTGCGTGACCGCGCCCATGACAGTCGTGGAAGGGTGGCGGCCCGTGCCTGCGCGGAGCGACGCCGCCCGTAGCGCCGTCGCGCGGGACGCCGACGCCGCTCTGACGGCGTTGTACTCCGAGCACTACCGATCCCTCGTCCGTCTCGCGGCACTGCTGCTGGATGACATCGGGTTGTGCGAGGAGGTCGTGCAGGACGCCTACATCCGGGTGCACGGTGCCTGGGGTCGGCTCCAGGACCGGGACAAGGCCCTGGCCTACCTCCGTCAGACGGTGGTCAATCTCGCACGGTCCACCCTCCGGCGTCGACTGGTCGCTCTCAAGCACGCCCCCAAGCCGATGCCCGACGCCGCGAGCGCCGAAGAGGGGGCCTACTCTCTGGTCGAGCGGGCCGCCGTCGTCCAGGCACTGCGGGAGCTGCCCAGACGGCAACGGGAAGCGGTCGTGCTCCGCTACTACGCGGACATGTCGGAGGCTGACGCCGCCGCGGTGATGGGCTGCAGCGTCGGGTCGGTGAAGGCCTACACGTCACGGGGGCTGGCGGCACTGAGCGGCAAGCTGGAGGGCCTGCGGTGAGCAGCGGGCTCGAACCGGAGGAGCTCACCCGCCTGCTGCGGGCGGCGGTGGAGCCCGTGCGGGCGTCCCCCGACGCGCTGCACCGCATCCGGGCCGGGGTGGAGCGCCGCCGCTGGTGGCGCCTGCCGCTGATGGCCACCGGTGGCGTGGCGATGGCCGCCCTGATCGTCCTGGCCATCGTCGCGGTCCGGCCGAAGTCGTCGAACCAGCAGGTCGTCGAGCCTGCCGCACCGCCGCTGGTGTCCTCGGTGCTCTCCGAGACCAGCCGGCCGGCCACCCCGTCCACCGGGGGGTCTGGCGGCTCGAACGGCGGCAACGGCGTCCCCGGCTCGACCAGGCCGCCGCGGGCGACGTCCAGCCCGTCGGTGGCGGCGACGACCCCGCCGTCCACCGTGAGCCCGTCGAGCCCGCCCGCGAGCTCGACGCCGGGGCCTGGCGGCTCCGGTGCTGCGGACCTGCCCACCCCCGTTACCCGCCCGGCGGGCGCCAGCGACGTGGACGGGGACGGGATCGGCGACCCGGTCCGGGTCAACGAGACGACCTCGAAGATCGAGGTGACCCTCTCCCGCAGTGGCAGGACCACCAGCGTCGACCTGCCCGGCCTGCAGCTTCCGACGGTTCACGCCGTCGTGGACGCGAACGTCGACGGCTTCGCCGAGATTCTGGTCCGCACCGCGACCCGCGACGGCATCGAGGAGTACACGATGCTCCGCTACGCCGCGCGGGACGTACTCGCGCCGGTCACCCTCGGCCCCGGAGTGCGCCTGTCCGCCGGCCAGCGCGACAACGCCGGCTTCGGCTTCGGCTGCGACGAGACCGGGATGCGGCTCGTCGCCGGCACGTCGTCGACCGTCGGAACGGACTTCCAGGTCGTCACCACCCCGCTCCAGCTCACCCTGGAGGGGCTGGTCACGGCCGGGCAGGGCACGACCACCCAGATGCCGGCGTCGGGCGCGAACGGCCAGTTCCGGGCATCCTGCGGCGTCTTCTCCTGACCGGTCCGCCCACCGGTCCGTTCTTCCTGACCGGTAGGCCGACGGCCCGTTCGTCCTGACCGCCGCCGTGGTTCGCCGCCGCTCCTCCGGGCACGGTGGGCGATGTTCGTCACACAGGGCCGCCCTGGGGCTGTTCCGGCGGGCGGCACCCCCGGCGCGTCCACCAAGATCACGTTATTGTTGCTGGGAGAGTTTTGTTCTCCCCACCCGTCCGGCTGTCGTGGCCGGCGGAACGCGGTCGCGGCACATCGCGGGGGTAGCCTCGCGGCATATCGCGGGGGTAACCGTGCAGGGCCGGTGCCGCGCGAGCCGGTACCCGTGACCTAGGAGGCGTCCATGCCTGGTTCTGTCATCGTGGCCGGTGCGCGCACCCCGATCGGCAAGCTCTCCGGCGCACTCAAGGACTTCACCGCGGTCGACCTGGGCGGTATCGCCATCCGCGCCGCGCTCGAGCGGGCAGGGCTGGCCGGCGACGCCGTCGACTACGTCATCCTGGGCCAGGTCATCCAGGCCGGCGCCGGACAGGCCGCCGCCCGCCAGGCCGCCGTGAAGGGCGGCATCCCGATGACGGTGCCGTCCACCAGCGTCAACAAGGTGTGCCTGTCGGGCCTGAACGCCATCTCGCTGGCGGACCTCTACATCTCCAGCGGTCAGTACGACGTCATCGTGGCCGGTGGCATGGAGTCGATGACCCGCGCGCCGCACCTGCTGCCCGCGCTGCGTGGCGGCGTCAAGTACGGCGACACCACCCTGACGGACTCGATCGCGGTGGATGCCCTCACCTGCGGGTTCGACCAGGTGTCGATGGGTCTCGCGACAGACCGGTACAACTCCCGCTACGGCATCACCCGCGAGGAGCAGGACGAGTTCAGCGCCCGGTCCCATCAGCGGGCCGCGGCCGCGGCGAAGAACGGCCTGTTCGAGAACGAGATCGTCCCGGTCGAGGTGCCCCAGCGCCGCGGCGACCCGATCGTCGTCAGCGCGGACGAGGGCGTCCGGGCCGAGACGACCGCGGAGAGCTTGGCCAAGCTGCGCCCGGCGTTCGACAAGGCCGGCTCGATCACCGCCGGCTCGGCCTCCCAGATCTCGGACGGCGCGGCCGCGGTCGTCGTGACGAGCCGGGCGAAGGCCGAGGAGCTGGGCCTGCCGATCATCGCCGAGGTGGGCCACCACGGCTACGTGTCCGGCCCGGACTCGTCCCTGCACTCCCAGCCGTCGAACGCGATCCTCGCCGCCCTGGCGAAGGAGAAGCTGACCCCGGCCGACCTCGACCTCGTCGAGATCAACGAGGCGTTCGCGGCCGTCGGCATCCAGTCGATGCGCGAGCTGGGGATCGGCCCGGACATCACCAACGTCAACGGCGGCGCGATCGCGGTCGGCCACCCGGTCGGGATGTCCGGCACCCGGGTCGCGCTCACCCTCCTGCTCGAGCTGCAGCGTCGCGGCGGCGGCATCGGCGCGGCGGCGCTGTGCGGCGGCGGCGGCCAGGGTGACGCCCTGGTGCTGCGCGTTCCGGCGTGAGCTCGGGCTCCGGCGTGAGCGCGGGCTCCGCCGGGGTCGCTCCAGCCGGGCGGGCGCGCGCCGCGCGCCCGAGCCCGGCGGAGCTCACCACCGCCGCCCTGGCCGGTGACCGGCGCGCGGTGGCCCGCCTGATCTCGCTCGTCGAGGACGAATCCGACGCCCTGCGCGAGGTGAGCGCCCTGCTTGCCCCGCACACCGGCCGCGCCCGGGTGATCGGTCTGACCGGGGCTCCCGGGGTGGGGAAGTCGACGTCCACCTCGGCGCTGGTCGGCGCCTTCCGGGCTCGCGGGCTGCGGGTGGGCGTGCTCGCGATCGACCCGAGCTCCCCGTTCACCGGCGGCGCGCTGCTGGGCGACCGGGTCCGGATGGTCGAGCACGCCACCGACCCGGACGTGTTCGTCCGCTCCCTGGCCACCAGGGGCAACCTCGGCGGGCTGTCCTGGGCCACCCCACAGGCGCTGAGGGTCCTCGACGCGGCCGGCTTCGACATCGTGCTGATCGAGACCGTCGGTGTCGGCCAGGCCGAGGTGGATGTCGCCTCGCTGGCCGACACCACGCTGGTCCTGCTCGCCCCGGGCATGGGGGACGGGATCCAGGCGGCCAAGGCCGGCATCATGGAGATCGCCGACATCCTCGTCGTCAACAAGGCCGACCGTCCCGGCGCCGACCACACCTACCGCGACCTCGTCGCCGCCGTCCGGATGGCCGGTGGCAGGGCGGTCGGTGGCACGGCGGCCGGTGGGGAGACGGAAGCCGGCTGGCGGCCCGAGGTCGTGCGACTCGAGGCCGCGACCGGGAAGGGCGTGCCGAAGCTCCTGGACGCGATCGAGCGCCACCACGACTGGCTGCGGGCGTCCGGTGAGCTCGAACGCCGCCGGCTGCACCGCGCGGCCGAGGAGATCTCCCAGATCGCCCTGGCCGGCATGCGGGCCCGGCTGGGCAGGCTCAACGGCGCGGCCCAGCTGGCCGACCTGGCCCGCCAGGTCACCTCCGGCCGCCTCGACCCCTATACCGCGGCCGCCACCCTCCTGGCCGCCATCCCCGACCCCCACCTCCCGCGCTCCGGGTGACGCGACGGTCAGCTGCCAGGGCGGCCAGCTGACAGCCGGCCGCCCTCCAGGCGTCAGGCGGTGGTGAGCTGCGAGGTGGCGGCGATCAGCGAGGTGACGTCCAGCGGCATGCCGAGGACCTGTACGGCGCCCGCCCGGCGCAGGCGGGTCCACTCGTCCGGGTCCACCTCGGTGGTCAGCACCAGGGCGGGGACGGTGCCCGCCACCGGGTCCGCGGCCAGCCGGGGGAGGAGATCGACCGCGGTCACGTCCGGCAGGTCGCGGTCGAGGAGGACCAGCGACGGGCGGGCCCGCCGGATGGCCTCGACCGCGAGGGCCCCGCGCGGCACGCTGATGGTGTCCGCCCCGAGCGCGCTCGCCAGGGTGTCGCTGACCAGGGCGCGCAGCCCCGGGTCGCCGCTGACATGGACCACACGAAGGCCACCCGGCTCGAGCTGCCCGTCGCCCATGAAGTCGTCCGGGTCATCCTCGGTGTGGTCGTAACGGACGTCCACGGCGTCCAGGACGACCGCGAAGACGCTGCCCACCCCGGGCCTGCTGGCAACCGTCAGAACACCGCCCATCGCCGTCACAAGGGCGTGGGAGAGGGCCAGACCGAGGCCGCTGCCCTCGACTCCGGTGTCCTCGGCCCCGAGGCGCTCGAACGGCCGGAACAGCCGGGACAGCGCGGACGGGGACAGCCCGATCCCGTCGTCCTCCACCTCGATGCGGATCCGTGAACCGGTGACCGGGACCACGCCGACCCGGACGTTGCCGCCCTCCCGGCCGTACTTCAGCGCGTTGCCGACCAGGTTCAGCAGGACCTGCCACAGCCGGCGGCGGTCCGCGTCGGCGATCAGCGGTCGGGCCGGATGGATGATCCGCCGGATCCCGCGGCGCTCGGCCAGCGGCTCGACCAGCTCGACCACGCCCTGGACGATGTCCAGCACGTTCACCGGCCCCTTGTTGATGTCACCGCGCCCGGCGCGCAGCCGCGCCAGGTCGAGGACGTCGTCGATCAGGGCCTGCATGTGGCGGCCGCCGGTGATGATGCGCTCGACGTCCTCGTGCAGGTCGGGCGTGAGCGGTTCGAGCTCGAGGAGCTGGGCGAACCCGAGCATCGCGTTCAGCGGTGTGCGCAGCTCGTGGCCGAGCCGCGCGACGAACTCGTCCTTGGACCGCGACTCGGTCTCGGCGGCCCGGCGGGCACGCGCATCGACGGTGTCGCGGGCGACTATGACCATCCCGCCGGCCGGGTCCAGCCGCGCCGTGACCGTGTACGGCGCGGTCGTGCCGGCCAGGTCGATCAGCGAGACGGTGCCCCGCCACACGCCCGTCCGGGCCAGTGCCTGCGACACCGGGCCGGCGAGCTCGACCCGGCACGCGGGATCGACCACGTCGGACAGGTCGTGCAGGTGCGGCGCCGTGCCGATCCGGTCTCCCACGAACGCGCGCGCGGCCGCGCCGAGTTCGAGGACACGCCCGTCACCGCCGACGACCACCACCAGGTCGGTCAGCGTGTCGAGCAGGGTACTCAGCCCCACCTAAGCCTCGTCTGCCTCGTCATAAGTCTGCATCCACCCCACGGCGGGTCATGGTAGGGCGTACCGTCAGCGCGCGTTGTCCCGGGTTTGGTGAACTCCGGTCAATTCTCACCTAGCATCAACATCCCGTGACGGGTTCGTCGCGAAAAATGGCTCTCCGGTCGGGTGGGCACCCATGGTTCGACTCCGCGTGGAACCAGCACGGACCTCCGTGTCCGCAGCGCGAGGCATGGTAGGCCTGTCCACATGCTTGTTGCCTTCAGCGTCACTCCCATCGGTCTCGGCGAGGACGTCTCGGCTCCGGTCGCCGAGGCGGTCCGGGTCGTACGCGACTCCGGCCTGCCGAACGAGACCAACGCGATGTTCACGATCATCGAGGGCGAGTGGGCCGAGGTGATGGACGTCGTACGGCGGGCCACCGAGGCCGTGGCGGCCCGGTGTGGACGGGTGAGCCTGGTGCTCAAGGCTGATCTACGCGAGGGCGTGAGCGACGCGCTGCACGCCAAGGTCGCCAGCGTCGAGCGCCACCTGGCCGGCGGCTGAGGCCGGGCGCGGGGTCTCCGGGTGTCCGGGTGTTGCCACCGGGGTGACCACGCGCGGAAAAGTGGCCCGGGGGCGTCCTGACCGCGACCGCCGGGTGTAACGATGGAGACATGCAGCGGAGGTCACCTGTCCCACCCGGCTCGCCGCGCAGGGGCGGGCCGGGCAGTATGCCCGACACCCTCGGCGGCCTACGGCTCGCCGGTGCGGTTCCCCTAGACCCGAAGCCGGCCCAGCCGCCGGCGCCCCCGGCCGGCCGGGCCGGCCCCGGCGGCTCTCCCGGCGGCGCGGCGCCCGCCGGTGCCGCCGGCCAGGTCGTGATCGACGTGACCGAGGCGACGTTCGCCGAGGACGTCGTGAACCGTTCCATGCAGGTTCCCGTGGTCATCGACTTCTGGGCCGAGTGGTGCGGGCCGTGCAAGCAGCTCAGCCCCGTCCTGGAGCGCCTCGCCGCCGCCGACGGTGGTCGCTGGGTGCTCGCCAAGGTGGACGTCGACGCCAACCCCGGTCTCGCGCAGGCCGCGGGCGTGCAGGGCATCCCCGCGGTCAAGGCGGTGGTCGGCGGTCGGATCATCGGAGAGTTCACCGGCGCGGTCCCCGAGCGGGAGGTGCGCGGCTGGCTGGACCAGCTCCTGAGCGTCGTCGGGGAGGCGATGGGCGGGCTGCCGGGGGCGGGAGTCGAGGGCGGTCCCGCGCTGCCGCCGAACATCGCCGCCGCGGAGGACGCGATGGCCACCGGCGACCTGGACGCGGCGGCCGCCGCCTACCAGGCCCAGCTCGCCGAGGCCCCCGGGGACGCGGACGCCACCCTCGGCCTGGCCCGGGTGGAGCTGCTGCGGCGGGTGCGCGGCTACGACCCGGCCTGGCTGCGTCAGCGGCTCTCGGAGAACCCCGACGACGTCGAGGCGGCGCTCGCGGTGGCCGACCTGACCATCGCCCAGGGCGACCCGGCCACCGGCCTGGGTCGCCTCGTCGACCTCGTCCGCCGCACCTCGGGCGACGACCGGGAGAAGCTGCGGGCGCATCTGGTCGGGCTGTTCCAGGCGCTGGGCGACGGCGAGCCGGCGGTCGCCCCGGCCCGGCGGGCCCTCGCCGCCGCCCTGTTCTGAGCACGTCTGTCTGACACTGCTGTCACCGCGGAGCCGCGGTGTGCCGCCGGGGAGGCCGAGTCCGACGAGGACCGGTCGCCCCGGCGGGCCCGGCTGTCAGGCCTCGGGGTCGGACAGCACGCCGTCTGCCGGCTCGCCGGCGGTCAGCTCGTTGTCGGTCTGCCCGTCGGCAGAAGTTCCGTCGCCGGCAGGTCCGCCGTCGGCCGGCTCGTGCACGAACCAGACGGTGCCCAGCGGGGGAAGTGACAGGGCCGCCGAGGCGGGCAGGCCGTGCGACGGGTCCGCCACCGCGGTGATCCCGCCGAGGTTCCCCATGCCGCCGCCGCCGTAGTCGAGCGCGTCGGTGTTGAGCACCTCGCGCCAGCGGCCCGGAAACGGGAAGCCGAGGCGGTAGCCGACCTGGCCGACGCCGGCGAAGTTCGTCACGCACGCCAGCGCCCGCTCGCCGTCCTCACCCCGGCGTACGAACGCGAAGACGTTGTTCTCGGCGTCGCTGGCGTCGATCCACGAGAAGCCGCTCGGATCGGAGTCGCGCTCCCACAGGGCCGGGATCTCCCGGTAGGTGTGGTTGAGGTCGCGGACCAGGCGGGCCACCCCGCCGTGCCCGGCCTCGCCGAGCAGGTGCCAGTCCAGCGAGGTGGCCTCGCTCCACTCGTTGTCCTGGGCGAACTCGCAGCCCATGAACAGCAGCTGCTTGCCGGGGTGCGCCCACATGTAGCCGTAGAGCGCCCGCAGGTTGGCCAGCTGGGCCCGGCGGTCACCCGGCATCTTGCGCAGCAGCGAGCCCTTGCCGTGCACGACCTCGTCGTGGCTGAACGGCAGGACGAAGTTCTCGGAGAACGCGTACATCAGCGAGAACGTCATCTGGTGGTGGTGGTAGGTGCGGAACAGCGGCGCCCGCGACGAGTAGTCGAGGGTGTCGTGCATCCAGCCCATGTTCCACTTGAAGCCGAAGCCGAGGCCCCCGAGGTGGGTCGGGCGGGTCACGCCGGGCCAGGCCGTCGACTCCTCGGCGATCATCATCGCTCCCGGCACCCGCCGGTAGACGGTCGCGTTGACCTCCTGCAGCAGCGAGACGGCCTCCAGGTTCTCCCGGCCGCCGTGCGCGTTGGGCACCCACTCGCCCGAGGGCCGGGAGTAGTCGAGGTAGAGCATCGAGGCGACGGCGTCGACCCGCAGCCCGTCGACGTGGAACTCCTCCAGCCAGTACAGCGCGTTGGCGACGAGGAAGTTGCGTACCTCGGACCGGCCGAAGTCGAAGACGTAGGTGCCCCAGTCGGGCTGCTCGCCGCGGCGCGGGTCGGGGTGCTCGTAGAGCGGGGTGCCGTCGAAGCGGCCCAGCGCGAAGGCGTCCCGGGGGAAGTGGGCGGGCACCCAGTCGACGATCACGCCGATCCCGGCGGCGTGCAGCGCGTCGACGAGGTGCCGGAACTCGTCCGGGCTGCCGAAGCGGGACGTCGGCGCGTAGTACGAGGTGACCTGGTAGCCCCAGGAGCCACCGAACGGGTGCTCGGCAACCGGCAGCATCTCGACGTGGGTGAAGCCGTTCTCGCGCACGTACTCGACGAGCTGCTCGGCCAGCTCGAGGTAGCTCAGGCCGCGCCGCCACGAGGCCAGGTGCACCTCGTAGATGCTGACCGGCGCGGCGTGCCAGGGGATGCTCGCACGCCGCTCGAGCCAGGCCGCGTCGTCCCAGGTGTAGCTCGACTCGTGGACCACGCTGGCGGTGGCCGGGGGCTGCTCGGTGGCGAAGGCAAGCGGGTCCGCCTTCTGCCGCCACACGCCGTCAGAGCCGAGGATCTCGTACTTGTAGCGGGTGCCGGCCCCGATACCGGGGACGAACAGCTCCCAGACGCCCGACGAGCCCAGCGAGCGCATCGGGAAGCCGCGGCCGTCCCAGAAGTCGAAGTCGCCGACCACCCGCACACCGCGGGCGTTCGGCGCCCAGACCGCGAAGCTGACCCCCGCGACTGTCCCGGCGCCGCCGCCCGGCCCGCGGTCGAGGCGGCGCACGTGCGCGCCCAGGACGTGCCAGAGCCGCTCGTGACGTCCCTCGCCGATCAGGTGCAGGTCGATCTCGCCGAGCGTCGGCAGGTGCTGGTACGGGTCGTCGACCACGTGGATCGAGTCGGGGTAGGTGACCTCGAACCGGTAGTCGGGGATGCCGCCGGGCACGGCGAGGGCGAAGATCCCACCGCTGTGCAGCCTCGTCATCGGGTGGCGCGTCCCGTCGACGAGGACGGTGACGGCGGTGGCGTCGGGGCGCAGCGCGCGGATGAGTGTCCAGCCCCGGGTGGGGTGCGCGCCGAGCACGCCATGCGGGTCGTGGTGCGCTCCGCCGGCGAGGCGGTCGAGCACCTCCCCGGGCAGTCCCAGCGGGGGCGCGCTCGCCGGGTCCGGTGTGCCGGTCGGTTCCGGGGCACCGGCCGGGCGGGCCGCGGCGGTCGGTTCCGGAGCACCGCTCGGGGCCGCCGGATCCGCGCCACCGGTCCTGTCCGCGCCACCGGTCCTGTCCGTGGCGCCGGTCCTCTCTACAACGCCTGGCCGGTCCACGACGGCGGTGTCGGTGAACCTCGACAGGTTCACCGAGTCAGGGCGCCCGTTCACGGATCCGGTCCGCCTCGTGTCGTCGGGGTCGTCCACTCCGGCCACCTGTCCTTCTCTCGTCGTCGAGATCGCGTCCCACCCAGGCGCCCCCCGGTGGGTTTCGGCGTGTCGCTCAGGGCGCGGGGAGCGCTGTTCGCTCAGCGCACGGGGCGTTTGTCCACTCAGGGCGCGGGGAGCTCAGTGGGTCGCCCGCCGGTCAACCGTTCGACCGAACGCAGCGGGATGCTGATCCAGCCCGGCCGGTGGCGCGCCTCATAGAGCACTTCGTACACGGCCTTGTCGAGCTCGAGACCACGCAGGACGGCGCCGCCGTCCCGGGGGTCCGCGCCGGACACCGCGCCGTAGCCGCGGCAGAAGGCGTCCCGGTTGCGGTCGGCCCACTCCAGCGCCCGGTAGGCCAGCGACGGCTCGTCGGAGCGCTCGAGCAGCATCGACTGGGCCGCGTAGTCGAACGACCGGAGCATGCCGGCGATGTCGCGCAGCGGGGATTCGAGCAGGGTCCGCTCGGGCACCGGCCGCGCCGGCTCACCCTCGAAGTCGAACAGCACCCAGCCCGACTCCACCCGCAGCACCTGGCCGAGATGCAGGTCGCCGTGGATGCGCTGGAACGGCGCCGCGTGGTCGGCGCGGCGGACCTCGTCGTAGGCGGTCCGCAGTGCGGCCTCGAACGGCGCGAGCTCCGCCACGGCCGCCAGCGCGGCGTCGAGCCGGCTGTGCAGGTAGTCGGCGACCTCGCCGAGCGCGGCGGCGTCGGCGGGCCGGGTCGGCAGCGCGGCGGCCAGGTCGCGGTGCACCTGGGCGGTCGCGGCGCCCAGCCGCTCGGCCTCGGCGGCGAAGTCGCCGCCCACCTCGTCGGCGTGCAGGTCGCCCTCGGCGTAGAGGTCGCGGACGCTGGCCAGGGCCAGCAGCCAGCCCTCGGCGCCGGTGCGCAGGAAGTCCTGCATGAACGCGAAGGTCGTCGGGACGCCGGAGAGCTGCCCGCTCAGCCAGGCCACCGGCCGGGCCACGTGCTCGCTGCCGGCGCGCGCCAGAACCCGGGTGATCTCCAGATCGGGATTCGTCCCGGGCCACAGGCGGCGGAAGACCTTCAGGATGTAGGCGTCGCCGTAGACGATCGAGGTGTTCGACTGCTCGGCGCCGACCGCGTGCGCGGGCAGGTCGTCCAACGACTCGACCGCCGTCGCGGTCAGCCCCTCGCGGCTCGCGCCCCGGCGCAGGTAGTCCAGCAGAGCGGCGCTTCCGTCGGAGTCGTGCAGGCCGTCGTAGACCAGGCCCACCGACGACTCGCCGATGAGGAACCCCTCGTGGCCGAAGGGGGCGTCCGGCCGGATCACCACCGGGACCTGGTAGTGGTCGGAGAGGCCGCCGTCGTCGTAGCGGACCTCCACCACCAGCAGGTGCATCGCCGCCTTCACCGCCGCGTCGAGGCTGAGGCGGACGTCCTGCCCGACGCGCAGCCTCCCGCCCGGCCGGCCCTTGCCCGCGAACCAGCGCTGCCTGGGCAGCCAGTCCGAGAGCAGGGCCGTGAGCTCGGAGTGGTGGTCCGTCATGCCCGACCTCCCTGCGCGTCACTTTTCACTTCGTCATCGGCGTCGAGCCGCCCCGCCGTGTTCCGCGGCTCTCCTCCGGCCTGGGTGCCGCCCGGGATGTGGAGAACCGCGCGGCACCGGAGGAGTGAATCCTGGCGTCGTCCGGCCCGGAGATCAAGACCGAACCGACCGGGTTCGGCCCGGTTCGGTTCCGCCCGGACACACCGCGCGGGCGACGCCAGCCGTACGGCGCGTCCAGCCGCATGTCCTGACGGCTGTCCTGACGTCTACTGAGTGAATTCCCCCGGATTGGACAGAGCGAACCAGTAGTGTCCGTGACCGGGCAGTGTCAGCAGGTACGGAAGCTCGCCGACCGGTGGGAAATGGACCCGGCCGAGCAGCTCCACCGGCACCAGGCCGGCGAATCTCCGCAGGTCGAGCTCGACGGGCTGGGCGAACCGGGAGAGGTTCGCGACGCAGAGCACCCTGTCGTCACCGAACTCCCGGACATACGCGAAGACCGACGGGTTCGACGCGCCGAGCTCCTCGTAGGTGCCGAGCCCGAAGACGGGATGCCGCTTGCGGACCTCGATCATCCGCCTGGTCCAGGACAGGAACGACGTCGGCATCCGCTGCTCGGCCTCGACGTTCAGTGCCTGGTAGCCGTACACCGGGTCCATGATCACCGGTAGGTACAGCCGGGCCGGGTCGGTTGTCGAGAACCCGGCGTTGCGGTCCGGGGACCACTGCATCGGGGTGCGCACGCCGTCGCGGTCACCGAGATAGATGTTGTCGCCCATACCGATCTCGTCGCCGTAGTAGAGCACGGGACTGCCGGGCAGGGAGAGCAGCAGGGCGGTGAACAGCTCCATCTGGTCGCGGCTGTTGTCCAGCAGCGGGGCGAGGCGTCGGCGGATCCCGATGTTCGCCTTCATACGCGGGTCCTTCGCGTACTCGGCGTACATGTAGTCCCGCTCCTCGTCGGTGACCATCTCCAGGGTCAGCTCGTCGTGGTTGCGCAGGAAGATGCCCCACTGGCAGTTCGGCGGGATCTCCGGGGTCTGCGCCAGGATCTCCGAGATCGGGTAGCGCGACTCCCGCCGCACCGCCATGAAGATGCGCGGCATCAGCGGGAAGTGGAAGGCCATGTGGCACTCGTCGTCGTTGCCGAAGTACTGGACGACGTCCGAGGGCCACTGGTTCGCCTCGGCCAGCATGACCCTGTCGGCGTACTTGGCGTCGATCTCCTTGCGGACCCGGCGCAGGTACTCGTGCGTCTCCGGCAGGTTCTCCCCGTTCGTGCCCTCGCGCACGTACAGGTAGGGGACGGCGTCCAGGCGGAACCCGTCGAGGCCGAGGTCGAGCCAGAAGCGCAGGACCTCCAGCATCGCCTCCTGGACGTCCGGGTTGTCGTAGTTGAGGTCGGGCTGGTGGGAGAAGAACCGGTGCCAGTAGTACTGCCCGCGCACCGGGTCCCAGGTCCAGTTCGACTTCTCGGTGTCGACGAAGATGATCCGGGCGTCGGGGTACTTCTCGTCGGTGTCGGACCAGACGTAGAAGTCGCCGTACGGCCCGTCCGGGTCCGAGCGGGACGCCTGGAACCACGGGTGTGCGTCGGAGGTGTGGTTCATCACCAGGTCGGCGATGATCCGTAGCCCGCGCCGGTGCGCCTCGTCGACGAGGTTGATGAAGTCACCCAGGTCCCCGAACTCGGGGAGGATCTGGAAGTAGTCGCTGATGTCGTACCCGCCGTCGCGCAGCGGCGAGGAGTAGATGGGCAGCAGCCACAGGCAGTCCACGCCGAGCCACTCGAGGTAGTCCAGTTTCGAGACCAGCCCGGCCAGGTCACCGGTGCCGTCGCCGTTGGAGTCGGCGAAGCCGCGGACGAGGACCTCGTAGAACACGGCCCGCTTGAACCACAGCGGGTCCTGGGACGTCCCCGTGTCGCCGCCCTCGGCCGCGGTCTCGCGCAGCGGTTGCTCCGCGAACGGTTCCGACTCGTTCACGGCAGGCGCCGCGCGGTCAGGATGTGGGCGGGCTCGGTCGGCTCCAGGCGGACGTAGTTCTCACGGCCCCACTGGTAGGTGGCGCCGGTTATCTCGTCGTGCACTTCGAAGCGGTCGCCCCAGTCAAGCCCGAGAGCGGGCATGTCCAGTCGCACGGTGGTCTCCCGGGCCGAATGCGGGTCAAGATTGACGACGACGATGACGAGGTCGTCGTCGGGGCGGAGGCGGCCGAGGGCGGGTCCGCCCGCCCGGGCCGTGGTGTGCCGTTTGGAGAAGACTGTGATCTCGGGCGTCGCGGACTCGTGGATGTGCAGGTTGCGCATCCAGTGCAGGGCCGGGTGGTCGCGCCGGATCTGGTTGAGCCGGGTGAGGTAGGGCGCCAGCGAGGCCCCGGCGCGTTCCGCGCCGGCCCAGTCCCGCGGCTTGTACTGGTATTTCTCCGAGTCGAGGTACTCCTCGCTCCCGGCCCGCACGGGGGAGTTCTCGTACAGCTCGTACCCCGCGTACACCCCCCAGGTCGGGGAGAGCATCGAGGCGAGCACCGCCCGGATGCGGAACGCCGCCGGCCCGCCCGTCTGCAGGAACCCGGGCAGGATGTCCGGGGTGTTGACGAAGAAGTTGGGCCGCATGTAGTGCGCCGCGTCGACCAGCTCCTGCGCGTACTCCTCCAGCTCACGGCGCTCGTTGCGCCAGGTGAAGTAGGTGTAGGACTGGGTGAAGCCAATCCTGGCGAGCGTGTGCATCATCGCCGGGCGGGTGAACGCCTCGGCCAGGAACAGCACGTCCGGCTCGGTCGCCTTGACCTGGCCGATGAGCCACTCCCAGAACTCGACCGGCTTCGTGTGCGGATTGTCCACCCGGAAGATCCGGACGCCGCGGGCCGTCCAGAACCGGACCACCCGCAGAATCTCGTGATATAGACCGATCGGGTCGGCGTCGAAGTTCAGGGGGTAGATGTCCTGGTACTTCTTCGGCGGATTCTCCGCGTACGCGATCGAGCCGTCGCTGCGCACGACGAACCACTCCGGATGGTGCTTCGCCCAGGGGTGGTCCGGCGCGCACTGCAACGCCAGGTCGAGTGCGACCTCCATGCCGAGCGAGCGGGCCCGCGCGACGAAGAGGTCGAAGTCGTCCAGGGTCCCCAGATCCGGGTGGACGGCGTCGTGGCCGCCCTGCGAGCTGCCAATGGCCCACGGTGAACCGGGGTCCTCCGGGCCGGGCGTGAGGGTGTTGTTCGGGCCCTTGCGGTTGATCTCGCCGATCGGGTGGATCGGTGGCAGATAGACCACGTCGAAGCCCATCGCGGCGACGGCCGGCAGTCGTTCCGCGGCGGTGAGGAAGGTGCCCGATCGCGGTGGGTCGAGGCTCGCACCCTCGGACCGGGGGAACAGCTCGTACCAGCTGCCGTAGAGCGCCCGCTCGCGGTCCACCCACACCCGGTACAACGGGGTGCGGGTCACGAGCTCGCGCAGCGGGTGCTCGTCGAGCAGACCGGCCAGCTCCGGGGAGCAGGCGGCGGCGATGCGCTCGTGCGGATCCGTCACGTTGTCGTCGCGCAGGACCGCGACGGCCCGCGCGATGTCGACCCGGCGGGGCTCGGGCACTCCGGGCAGCGCGCGCAGCAGCAGCCGCGCGCCGTCCTCGAAGTCGACCGCCAGCTCGTCCACCGTCTGGCCGGCACCGACCTTGAGCTCGATGCCGTGCCGCCAGGTGGCCAGCGGATCAGCCCAGGCCTCCACGCGATAGCCCCACAGGCCCTCGCGGCCCATGGCGACATCGGCCTCGTAGCGGTCCGTGCCCGCGCCGGCGAGTTTCATCCGCGTAAACGGAACTCCCTGGCCGTCGGGGCCGGAAAGAACGACATTGGCCCCGATGAGGTCATGCCCCTCACGGAAGACCGTCGCGCTGACGGTGAGGGTTTCCCCCTCCACCGCCCGCGACGGCCACTGGCCACAGGAGACGACCGGGCGCGCGTCAGTGATGACAACCCGGCCTACTGAACGTCCGATCATCATGGGGACCTTATCCAGACGAACCACGACTCAATGGTCGACCCTGTACATGGCGTTCGGTGACACCGCCACGTGAACTGCATGCAACCACCGGATGGGCCCACGTTGTCTCTGTGGTGGGTCTGCCTGTGCTGTCCCGATGGTCACGGTCCTGACCGATGTTCCCGGCTTGCTCCGGTGGTTAACCTTCCGCGGCGAGTATTGCTCTCGTAGAGACTGTGGTGTGTCCAGTGGGTGACGTCGGACGGGTCGCTGCGCCGGTCTGGGAGCCTCGATGGCGCTCGTTTCTGACGGTGTGCCCACCACATCGCCCGCCGCACGTCGAGTTCGGGTGATGTGTCGTTTGGGTGACAGTGGCCCCTGGGGGTGGTGAGCCTTTGGTGGTGGCACGCTCGGTGATCTGGGAACCTCGTCGCGCGCTCGTTCGTCCCGCTGAACACAGAACTGCAGAACACCGAGTTCCGATCGACCCGGGCGCCGGGCGGGCGGAGCACGGCCCGGCCACGGCGGCCGGAGGGTACGGCCGCCGGGGCGGTCGCCCTCGGGCGAAGTGGCGGTGCGGGTGGCTGCCGGCAACTGCCCGGGGGCACGCGTCGCTGCCGGGCAGGTCCCGCCGGCTCGCGCGCGGCTGGACATGTGACGCAGGTGACCAGACCGGGCCCGCGAGGGTCCGAGGCGGACACACCGGACCCGCGAGGGCCCGGGGCGTGATGTGTGACGCAGTACGCTGCCGGCGCCCGGACCCCTGGGCGGCCGGGGGCGGCGCGCCGCCCCCGGCGCGACCACCGCGCGCGGGCGACAGCGCCGGGCCGGCTGGGAAGCCGGCCCGGCGAGCATCCGACAACACCGAACCTGGAGGAGCAGTGGGAGTCAGCCTCAGCAAGGGCGGCAACGTGTCGCTGACCAAGGAGGCGCCCGGTCTCACGAACATCATCGTCGGTCTCGGCTGGGACGTGCGGACGACCACCGGCGCCGACTTCGACCTGGACGCCAGCGCGATCGCGTGCCGGGCGGACGGCAAGGTGGTCTCGGACGGGCACTTCATCTTCTTCAACAACCTGAAGAGCCCGGAAGGCGCGATCGAGCACCAGGGCGACAACCTCACCGGTGAGGGCGAGGGGGACGACGAGAAGATCAACGTCGACCTGGCGGGCCTCCCGACCGAGATCGACAAGATCGTCTTTCCGGTCTCCATCTACGACGCGGACTCGCGCTCGCAGAGCTTCGGGCAGGTGCGAAACGCGTTCATCCGCGTGGTGAACGCCGCCGGCCAGGCCGAGATCGCGCGCTACGACCTCACCGAGGACGCCTCGACCGAGACCGCCATGGTCTTCGGCGAGGTCTACCGGCACGGGGCGGAGTGGAAGTTCCGCGCGGTCGGCCAGGGCTACGCCTCCGGCCTCGCGGGAATCGCCCGTGACTACGGGGTGAACGTCTGACGGTTCGCGTCCGCGTGCGCGACATCACCCCGGGACGACTTGGTCCCGGGGTGATCCTCGGCGTTGGCGCTGACCCCGGCATCGACTCCGGCTCCGCCGGCGGGCCCCGGCCGGGAGCTCGAGCGGGTCACGGGCCGGCCCCCTGCGACGCGTTCGCGCCGATGGATCCAGTCGTGTACGGACGGTGGGGAAGGTGGGTGCCTGTCGGGTTTCGGTCGTGCCGAGTGACCCGTACCTGGCTACGATTCGCTCGACCGCGGGACCTACACCGCCCGGTGAGCTGGACGCAGCGGTCGGCGACAGTGTGTGACGTTGTGTGTGGTGGGTTCCGTACGGACCGCGGAGCTCGTCCGTAAACGCCTGTCGAAGCACTGTGAGCCGGTCCGGGAGGTGTTTCAAGGAGTGCACGCACTTCGAATTTTCGGCTGGTCCCTCGCCATCACGGTGATCGGGGTCGCGGGGGCTGGTGTGATCGGCGGCGGCGACGCCGCGGCGATCGTCGCCATCCTCGCCGTCCTCGAGATCAGCCTCTCGTTCGACAACGCGGTCATCAACGCGACGATCCTGCGCCGGATGAGCGAGTTCTGGCAGCGCATCTTCCTCAGCGTCGGCATCATCATCGCCGTGTTCGGGATGCGGCTGCTGTTCCCGATCGTGATCGTGTCGCTGACGGCGCATCTCAGCCCGGTGGACGTCTTCGACCTGGCGCTGAACCACGAGGAGGAGTACGGGGCCCGGCTGCACGACGCGCACCCCTCGATCGCCGCCTTCGGCGGGATCTTCCTTTTTATGATCTTCCTTGACTTCATGTTCGACCCGGAGCGCGAGATCCAGTGGATCAAGCGCATCGAGGAGCCGTTCCGCCGGGCCGGCCAGCTCGACGTCGTGTCCGTCGTGCTGGGGCTCGTCGCGTTGCTGGTCGTGGGGGAGGCCTTCTCCGGCGACCACACCCAGCAGGTGCTGACGGCGGGGGTCGCCGGTCTCGCCACCTATCTGGGTGTCCGCGGGCTGGGCGAGTTCTTCGAGGCCCGCGGAATCGGCGCGGACGACGACGAGGACGACGAGGACGAGAAGGCCGGGGTCGACGGCTCGGCAGCGGGGAAGACCACGGCACCCGGTCGCACCACGGGAACCTCGGACGTGGTCCTCGCGACCGGCCGGGCCGCCTTCTTCCTGTTCCTCTACCTCGAGGTGATCGACGCGTCGTTCTCGTTCGACGGCGTCGTCGGGGCGTTCGCCATCTCGCAGAACATCTTCATCATCGCGGCCGGCCTGGGTATCGGCGCCATGTACATCAGGTCGATCACGGTGTACCTCGTCCGGCGCGGGACACTGGGCGAGTACATCTACCTGGAGCACGGAGCGCACTACGCGATCGGCGCGCTCGCCGTCATCCTGGCGGTCTCGATCGAGACCGAGGTGCACGAGATCGTCACCGGGCTGATCGGTGTGGCGTTCATCGGGCTGGCCCTGCTGTCCTCGATCCGCCACCGCTCGAAGGAGCGGCAGGAGAACCTCGACGGCGGGGACGACGCGGCCGCGGGTGACCAGTCCGGGGACGCCGGCGATCCCGAGAGCGCGCCGGTCGTCGGCACCCGGAGCTGACGTCACCACCGACCACCACCCACCACCTATCTCACCGCCGACCACCCCACCGCCGTCACCCACTGCCATCACCCACCGACCGCAAGGGAGCGGAACATGGGCATCGACTACAGCAAACGACCCGCCGCACCGGCGGCGGGGCCGCCGGTGTCACTGAGCAAGGTCACGCTGACCAAGTCCACGCCGACCGTGTCGCTGAGCAAGCAGGGTGGCGGCGGGCGGCTGCACGTCAACCTGAACTGGAACCAGACCGGGACCGGCGGCGGCGGCGGGGGTAAGGGCGGCTTCCTCAAGCGGGTGCTCAGCGCCGGCAGTGGCGGCATCGACCTCGACCTGGCCTGCCTGTTCGAGCTGGCGGACGGCCGTTCCGGCGTGGTCCAGGCGCTCGGCAACGCCTTCGGCTCGTTCGACAACCCGCCGTACGTCAACCTCGACGCCGACGACCGGACCGGGGCCGCAACCGGCGGTGAGAACCTGCACGTCAACCTCGCCCGGATCGGTGAGATCCGTCGCCTGCTGGTCTTCGCCTTCATCTACGAGGGCGTGGCCTCCTTCGACCAGGCCGACGCCGTGGTGACGCTGACCCCGGCCCAGGGCGCGCCGATCGAGGTCCGCCTCGACGAGCGGGCCGGCGGCGCCCGGATGTGCGCGATCGCACTGCTGACGAACACCGGTGGTGACTTCTCCGTCAGCCGGGAGGTCCGGTATGTCAGCGGACACCGCGAGCTGGACAAGGCGTACTCGTGGGGCCTGGACTGGACCGCTGGCCGCAAGTGACCGGTCACCGCGGCCCGTCCCGCGGTGCGAGGGGCGGACCCGGAGTTGAGTGGAACGCCGGAACCGGGCAGGCTGTCCGCAGTAGCCGGGAATCAGTCGTGATCAGGGCCCACGCACCGGGATGACCCGTCCGTTGCCGCCGCCTGACGGGGAGGGGCGTTACTCCATGTTCCAGCCACGGCGTTCCTCCCGGTCAGGCCGCTCCGGCGGCCCGGGTGAGGCGGGCGAGGGCCGGGGCGGCGCCGGTGGTTACCGCTGGTTCGCCCCTGAGGACCTGCCCGGCGAGGAGCTGCCCGACACCCGGGAGCAGGGTGAGGACGATCGGGGCGAGCCCCGGTCGGACGGGCCGGAGCGGACGTCCGCCTGGTACGACACGGACGACGGCACCGACCCGGGCGACGGGGAGTACCTCCGTCCCAGGGGCTACGTGTCACGGCTGCCGGGCGGCCGGTCGGGGCGCGAGCGCTCCGACTCCGGTGGCGCGGGCGCGCCGGCCGGGGGCGGTCGCGGATTCGCCCCGGACACCTACGAGCGCGCCGGGTACGGCCCACCGGACCGCGGCGAGGGAGATCCGGAGGCGGGCTACCGCTCCGCCTACCCGGACGAGGCCTACGGCGACCCCGGGTACGGCGACCCCGGGTACGCCGGCGGCGGGTACGAGGAGAGCACGTACGAGTCCGGGCCGGAGGGCGAGGACCGGTACGCGGGCGACGGCTACCGGCGGCCCGAGACCGCCGACGGCGAGTACGACCGCGGTCCCGGGTACCCGGGCGGGCCGCGGTACGCGGGCGGTGACGGGTTCGCCGACGCTCCCGGCTTCCCCGGTGAGGCGGTTTTCACAGGCGAGGCGGACTACATCCGCGGTGGCGAGCCCCCGCTCCCGCGCCGGACCAGCTACAACGCCGCTCGCGGCTATCCCGACGACGGCGGCTACCGGGGCGAGCCCCGGTACGCCGGGGACGGCGGCGGTGCCGCGGCGTATGCCGGCACGCCGGGATACGCCCGCGACCCGGAGTTCGTCCCGGACGGCCCCGGTACGCCGGAGTACGTCGCCGAGGCCGATTACCCGGCCGGTGCGCAGTACTCCGGCGACGCCGAGTACTCCGGTGACGTGCGGTTCACTGAAGGTGACGCGCGGTTCGTGGGGGAGGCGCGGTACCCGGACGACCCGCGGTTCTCAAACGACTCCCAGTTCTCGGACGACCCGCGGTTCTCGGGCGACTCCCAGTTCTCGGGAGATGCGGAGTACCCGAGGGACACGACGTTCGCCGGTGACGAGGAGTACTCGGGGGAGGGCCCGCGTGCCGGTGGCGAGGGCCACCCGGATGCCGCGCCGTACGCCCGCGGGTCCGACCGGTACGAACGCGAGGGCGACTTCCCCGACGGCCCGGCATACCGGCGCGACGCCGCCTACGCCGGTGGCGCCGACTACACCGATGATGCGGGCTACGCGGGTGGCGCCGCCTACGAGGCGAAGGCCGATGCCGGACGCGGCACCGCTTTCGCGCCCGGCGGCGGAACCGGCTACGGCGGGGACACCGGCTACTCCGGCGACGGTGAGTACACAGCCGCCGCCGGCTACGACGGAGCCGGCGATCGCGGCGGTGCCGAGCTGCCGCCGATGCCCGCGCAGAAGATTGATTTCTTCCGGCGCTACGTGCGCCAGTCGACCGAGCCCGCCGGCATGCCGGACGCCCCGGTCGGGGACGGCGGGGACTCGACGGGGGCCCGTCCCGCCAGCCGTCGGGACGAGTTCGACCTGCTCGACTACGAGATCCTCGGCGGGAGCGCGTCCGACCGGCATGCCGGGGACGCCCCCGCCGGCCGCGTCCCCGGCCAGCTCGACGACGCCGGGGACCCGATCGGGAACTACCCGGCAGCGGAGCACGCCTTCGCCGCGCGGGACCGGGTGGACGTCCTCGTGCCGGGTGACCTCCCGACACCGGGTGGCCACCTGGCGGACGACGCCGTGGCGGCCGGCGATGTCGTGGCGGCCGGCGATGTCGTGGCGACAGGCGACGTCGTGGCGGGCGACATCGTGCCGGGCAGTGTTGTGCCGGACAATGCCGCGGCGGGCGATGCCGCGGCGGGCAAGGTCGTGGCGTCCGGCGAGCTGCTGGAGCCCGACGACGTCGTCGCGTCCGGTGATCTGTCGGCATCCGATGATGTTGTGGCGTTCGATGACCTCCTGACGGGAGATGATCTCCTGACAGGAGACGAGGCAGGCACCGGCAGGACGGCGGACGGGGCCGGCGCGCAGGCGCTGGGCGCACCACCGCCGGGCACCGGCCTCGGCCTCGGTTTCGAGCGGGGGCCGTTCGACGGCACCGGCCGGCCGGCCGACGCGGACGTGATCGACGGATCGGGCGCGGACGCCGTGCCCGCGCAGACCGTTCCGGCGGGCACCGTTCCGGCGGGCACCGTTCCGGCCGGCGCTGGGTCAGCCGGCGCTGGGCCGGCGGGCGCCGTTTCGGTGGGTGCCGGGGTCGTGCCGTCCGCCGCGGTCCCGGTGGGCCTGGCGGTGGGGGACACCGATGGCCCGGCCGTGACCGGCGCGGTCCCGTCGGACGAGGCCCCGCCGGCCGCCGCCGTGGACGGTGCTTTGAACGGAGCCGTCATGAACGGAGCCGGAGTGGACGTGTCCGCCGCGGCGCTGGTCGACCGGCAGGTGCTGGAACGCCTCGCCGATCGGGTGGACGAGCTCGTCCGCCTGCGCCGCCACGACGCCGAGCTGGTCGACCGCCTGCACGCGGAGAACGGCCGGCTGCGCGGCGGTGAGCTGACCGAGGCGATGACCCCGCTGCTGCGCGGGCTGGTCCGGCTGTACGACCAGATGAGCAGCCTCGGTGCCGAGGACGCCCAGAGCGTCGCCGGGATCCTGCGCAAGCAGCTGCTCCAGATCCTGGACCTGGCCGCGGACGTCCGTCCCTACGCGCCGGCGGCCGGCGACCCGTTCGATCCGGGGCGGTCGCTGGGGGTCCGCCGGGTCGGCACCGACGATCCGGCGCTGGAGGGAACGGTCGCCCGGACGGTTCGTCCCGGCTTCGTCCGCGGGGAGTCCATGGTCGTCCGACCTGCCGAGACCGAGGTCTACCGGGCCTTCTGACCAGGCGTCCCGACCGGGCGTTCCGGCGGGGCGGGACGGCCCGGGGGACGGCCGGCTCCGACGGCCCGGCACGCGCGCGTCATCATCATGAGGCAGATGCCGGCGCGCACGCCGCCGGCGGCGGAGCCGGTGGCACGTAAGCCGGCCGGGTGGGGGCGTCGCCGGTCGTGGTCTGCCGGCCGCAGCAGTCGTCAGGTGAAGGGAAGATCAGACGGTGGCAGGCACCAAGGTGTTCGGAATCGACCTGGGCACCACCTACTCGTGTATCGCCCAGGTCGACGAGTACGGCCGCCCGGACGTGATCCGCAACATCGAGTCACAGCCGACGACCCCCTCGGTGGTCCTCTTCGACGGCGTGGCCGCCGGTGGCCCGGGCGGCGCGGAAGGCGGCACGGCCGGCACGGCAGGGGCGGTGGCCGGTGCGTCCGGCGGCGGTGGCTCGACGTCGTTCGTGGTCGGCACCCAGGCCAAGCGTCAGGCGCGCATCCGCCCGGACGACGTCGCGCGGCTCGTCAAGCGGCACATGGGCGCCTCGGACTGGCGGTTCGTGGCGTACGACGTCGAGTACAGCGCTGCGTCGGTGTCCAGCCTGGTGCTCAAGGCACTGGCCGCGGACGCGCAGCGGGCGACCGGGACCCCGGTGACGGACGTGGTCATCACCGTCCCGGCCTACTTCGGTGACGAGGAGCGCAAGGCGACCAAGCTCGCCGGCGAGCTCGCCGGCCTCAACGTCGTCGACATCATCAACGAGCCGACCGCGGCGGCGTTCGCCTACGGGTTCGCCCAGGACGGCCAGTCCACCTCGACGGTGCTCGTCTACGACCTCGGCGGCGGCACGTTCGACACGACGGTGATCCGGCTCAGCGAGAACGACATCACCGTGGTGGCCACGGACGGCGACCACGAGCTCGGCGGCGCCGACTGGGACAACGAGATCGTCCGCTACCTGGCGCAGAAGTTCGTCCAGGAGCAGCCGGACGCCGGTGACCCGCTCGACGACGTCCACGACGAGCAGGAGCTGCTCACCGCGGCCGAGGACGCCAAGCTCGCGCTGTCCGGGCGGGAGAGCGTGGACGTCCTGGTGATGCACGGCGGGCGGCGGAGCAGCGTGCCGGTGACCCGGGCGACGCTGGAGGAGATCACCGGGCCGCTGCTGCAGCGCACGATCGACCTCACCGGCGCGGTCCTGCAGCGGGCCAAGGAGAAGGGCGTCGACAAGATCGACCTCTGTCTCCTCGTCGGCGGGATGAGCAAGCTGCCCGCGGTCGCCCGCCGGCTGGGGGAGACCTTCGGGCTCACCTGCCGGCTGGTCGACCCGGACCTCGCCGTCGCCAAGGGCGCGGCGGTCTACGGGCAGAAGAAGGCGCTGGAGCGTGAGGTCCGCGCGGAGCTGGTGGCCAGCGGACGGCTGCGTCCGGACCAGCAGCTCGACGCGGCCGCGACCGGTGACCTTGAGGTCGCCGCCGCCGCGAGCGCGTCCGCCGCCGGGCTGACGACCTCGTCGGTGGTCGACCTCGTGCGCACCCGCGTGACGGATGTCACCTCGCGTGGCTTCGGGATCTTCGCGGAAGATCGCGGCAGCGCGGTGGCGGCATTTCTGGCCCACCAGAACGACGCCCTGCCGATCCAGGTGAAGCGCACGTTCTACACGATCTCCGACGACCAGTCCGAGGTCGACATCCGGGTCTTCGAGCAGGGCACCGGCGTCGAGTCGACGCGCATCGAGGACAACAAGGTGATCGTGGCCGGCGCGATCAGTGGCATCCCGGCCGGTCATCCCCGCGGGACACCGGTCGAGGTCACCTTCGAGATGGGCCGGGACCAGACCATCCAGGTCACCGCCACCCATGTGGGCGCCTCCGAGCCGCTTGTCCTGCGGGTCAAGGCCGGGGTCGGCAGCGAGAGCATGAAGACCGAGGAATCGGCCAAGGTCAATCTCCTCAAGCAACGGAACTGATCTCCGTCGGGGCGGCGGTGGTGCTCGCGGGGATGAGCACCACCGTGACCGCGGCCCGAGCCGAGATCCGTACCCTCGACCTGGAGCGGGTGTGCCCGGGCGTGCGGGCGGTGGCGGAACGAGGGTGAAACGGTGAGCGCGGCGTTCGACGGCAGCGGCTACCGGCGACGGGTCCTGGCGCCGCTGCGTGCCCGGACCCCGGTGGACACGGCCGACCCCTACCTGGTCGCGGACCTTGATCCGCTGCTCGAGCACACCGACTCCGAGGTCGCCGCGCAGCTCGCCCGGGTGATGGCGTTCCTGCAGCGTGAGCGCAACTCGGCGAAGTACGCGGCGCTGGCCACCGAGCTGGTGCGCCGCCGCGGTGAGTGGGAGGCGCCGCTGCTCGACGGCGACGCCCGGGCCCGCCTGCGGCACACCGTCCTCGATGCCCGGCGCAACGGCGACGCCGAGCGGCTCGCCAAGGTCGACGGCTACCTCGTCACACTGCGTGATCGTTTTGGTGGCATCCCGGCCTCCAGGGTCGCCGGCCTGCGCCGCCTCGCGGCCGCGGCCGGGGTGACCGGGGCCGAGTTCGACGCCCGGCTGGGCCGCGAGGTCATCATCGCGGACGGCGGCGGCGCCGGCGTCGAGGCGCTCGCCCCCGAGGTCCGCAGCCAGATCCGGCAGCGGCTGGAGGACCTGCGCGTCCTGCGCGGCGGAGACCGGGCCGGCACCGCCTCCCTGTGGGACTTCCTCGGTCTGCCGCCCGACGCCGGGCCGGACCGCATCCGCTCCGCCTGGGAGGCGGTGGCGGCCGGCAACGCCCGGCGCCCGCACGACCGCGAGAAGACGCTGACGGCCGACCTGCTGGCCATGGTGCGCTCCCGGCTGGTCGAGGGTGACCCGGCGGCGTACACCGCGGGTCTGCTCGCCGATGTCGCCGACGAGCTCCGCCCGATCGTCGAGGAGCACGTCGTGCTCGACGGCGAGCTGACGGCGGTCGCCTACGAGGGGCTCGTCCGGGCCGCCCTGGCCGCCGGCCGCGGGCTGGGCGCCGAGCAGGCGAAGACGGTCATCCTGGGCATCGCCCGCAACCTGGGCGCCGCGGTCAGCACCGGCGGCGCCGTCGACTACGTGCTGTGCCCCGGCTGTGGACGTCCCGAGCCGGTCGGCGGCTCGCGGACCTGCCGGTACTGCGACGCGGGGCTCTACACCACCTGCCCCGGGTGCGCCTCGCTCACCGAGGCCGCCGCAGTGACCTGCCGGCGCTGCGGGTACAGCCTGCGCCAGGTCCGGGCCGCCGGCGACGCGCTCGCCGCCGTGCGCCAGGCGCTGGAGGCCGGCCGCCCCCGCGAGGCGAGCGACGGCCTCGCCCGGGTGCGCGCGGCCGTCGCGGCCGCCGGCTCGGGGGCCGGCAACGGGACGGCGGAGGCCGCCGACGAGCTGGAGTCGCTCGTCCGGGCCGGGCTCGGCGCCGCCGAGGCGGGCTGGCGGGCACTGGCGGAGGAACGCTCCACCCTGCGCTCCGACGCCGCGGTGGAACGCGCCCGCTGGCTGGTCGCCCGCGCGGCGGACGTCCCCGGGCCGGACGGCCGCCCGCCGGCCGAGGTGCTCGGCGAGCTGACCGCGCAACAGGCCGTCATCCGGCGCCGGGTCGAGGCCGCCCGCGGCCTGCCGCCCGAGCAGCAGGAGGCCGCGCTGGTCGCCGTGCTCGCCACCGCCGTCGACAGCGCGGACGCGCTGCGCGCTCTCGCTGCTCTGCCGCTGCAGCCACCGACCGATCTGACCTCCGTGCTGGCCGACGACGCGGTCCTGCTGCGCTGGCGGCCGTCCGCCTCGGCCGGCCCGGTCACCTACCGGGTGGAGCGGGTCGCCGTCGACCCCGGCTCCGGGCAGCTCACCCGGCGCGGCCTGGGCACCACCAGCTCCACCGAGCTCGCCGACGCGGGCGCCCCACCGTGGACGCCGGTCCGGCACGAGGTGACCGCGCTCTCCGGCGAGCGGCGCTCCCGGCCGGTCAGCACCGCGCCGGTCATCGCCGTGCGGGACGTCGCCGACCTACGGGCCGAGGCGACCCCGACCGGGGTCCGCCTCACCTGGCGGCCGAGCGGGCCGTCCGACACCGTGACGATCGAGCGCACGGTCGATCCCGACTCGTCGGTCTCCGCCCCGCCGCGCCGGGCCCGGGTGACCGGCGGGAGCTTCCTCGACTCCGACGTGCTGCCCGGTGTGGGCTACCGCTACCGCGTGTTCGTCGAGTACACCGACGTCGACGGCAGCGCCGCCCGCACCTCGGGGTCGCGGGCCGAATTCGGCCTGCTCACCCGGCCGCGACCGGTCACCGACCTGGTCGTCGGCGCCGAGGACGGGCAGGTCGCCCTGCGGTGGACGCCGCGTTCCGGGGCCGAGGTGCGGGTCTACGCGACGGCCGTCCCCCCGTCCGGCGGCGCCGTCGGCGCTCTCCACCCGGGTGGTCCCGGTGCGGACGGGTCGGGCTCCGGTGCGAACGGGGCCGGTGGGTATGGCGTGGGTGCGTACGGTGCCGGTGGGCAGGGTGCCGGTGGGCACGGTTCCGGTGGGCACGGCACCGGGGTGCTTGGCGCCGGCGCGGTGTCGGTCGGGGCGGGGGAGTTCGGGCGGGGGCCCGAGCCGAGCTCCGGCCCGCTGGCGCTGCTGGGCGGCGAGGGCGCCGAGGTCCCGCTCGCCGCGCTGACACCACCGCTGCGACTGGTCGGCGCGAGCCGGCAGGGCCACCTGCGGGACGCGGCGGTCCCGCTTGCTCCCGGCACCGGCGAGCTGATCTACACCCCGGTCACGGTCGTCGGTGGTCTCGGTGTGCTCGGCCGCTCGGCTCCGCACCGCTTCCCGGTGGTGACGCATGACGTCTCCGAGTTCACCACCGGCATCGCCGACTTCCCGACCGGCAACGGTGGTCACGGTCCCGGCAACGGTGGTCACGATCCCGCCAGCGCCGGGCTCGGTCCCGCGCAGTCCGCCCCGCCGGGCCACGGGGGTACCGCTCCCGGCCATGGCGGTGGCCCGCCGGCCGGTGGGCCACCGCTGCCCGCGGTGTCCGCGGACGCCCGGCCGGTCATGATCGACGTCATGCCGTCCCCGGAGACCGTCCGGGCGCCCGGGGGCGCTCCGCTCGTAGCTCCCGTACCTGTCGGTCCGTCGTCCCCAGGTGGTCCGGCGTCTCCGCTCGGTCCGTCGTCTCCGGTCGGTCCGCCTGTATCGGGTGTCCTGCCGTCCCCGGGCGTTTCGCCGGTGACCGGAGCCCAACCCTTTCCCGGTGCCCAGCCGTTCACGGGTGCCCCGCCGCTTTCGGGTGCGCAGCCGCTTTCGGGTGCGCAGCCCGCTCCCGGCGCGTCGCCGGTGCCGGGCCCTCCGCCGGCGACAGGTGCCCTTCCGATCCCCGGCGGTCCGGCGGGGCCCGGCGGGCCGAGCGCCGGAGGCGGCGCGCCGGGGACTGGCGGGGGCCCTGTGGGCCCGCCGACGGTGGGAATGCCGCTGCCCGTGGCGTCGGACGAGTCCGGGGCGGACCAGCGTCCGGGACACGAGGAGTGGTCAGCCGCCGGCCCGCGGCCCGCGGCTGACCCGGTTGGCATGCCGGACCCGATGGGCATGCCGGACCCGATGGGCGCCGCCGCACCCGGGTCGGGACCGGCGGCCGCCACGTCCGGGGCGCACCCCGGCATGGGGACGGGTCCGGCGACGCCCGACGTCGGCGTGCACCCCGTGGCGCCGGCCGGTCCCGGCGCACCCGGCCCCGGCACGCTCGCCGCGCCGCCCCCCGCACCCGCCCAGACCCAGGGCCACGCCCTGGTTCCCGGGCCGCCCGCGCCGTTCGGTTCTCCGGCCCAGCTCCAGCCGCCGGTGCCGGTGCCACCGCCGGCGGAGCTGACGTCCGTCACCTATTCGGTGTCGAAGGCGGGGTGGCGCCGGCGGACCCTGCGCGTCCAGGTGCGGGTGACCGGGCCGGCCCCCCGGCTGGTGCTGTTGGCGCGGCCCGGCGAGGAGCCGCCCGGGTCGCCGGCCGAGGGACAGGTGCTGGCCGAGTTGCAGCCGGCTCCGAGCTCGGGGTCGTGGACCATGGAGGTCACCCTCGAGGGGGCGCAGCTCCCGTGGGGGGTCCGGCTCCTGCCGGTGGTCACGCCGGGTGCTCCGGCGGTGTGGATCGACCATCCTGAGGACCCGATGCTCGTCGTCCGCTGAGCGTCCCCGCGGACGAGGGCCCTGGTCTCGCCCGCCACCCGCGGGGCGGTGGCGGGCGATTGCGACGGTCGCGTGCGCTCCGACCTGCTTGGTGACAACCAGCCGCGCTGTCACCGCCGTCCTCGTGTGTTCCGGACGAACCGTGAACTCTTTCGCTGTTCGCCCGTCGTTGTGAGCAGGATCGCCAAAGATGATCGGATTGTTGTGTATCCGTTACTTTGGCTGTCGTGTTATGGATGGTATTTGCCGTGCTGGCACTTTCCTCCTATCGCACCAGCTGTTTCCGGGGTAGTACCACCCCCGTTCTGGTTAGTCCCTTACGATGGCTTCGATCAGCTCTGGGGCACTTTCGATCAGTCCCAGGGTGGTAAGGCCGGATTCTGCCGGATCCGGCCGTTGCAGCCGGAGAATCCGTCGGACGCCGTCGGCTCTGGCGCCGAGGCGGCACGCTGGGTCCCACCACGGTGGTGGTGGCCCGGAGGGGACGAGCCGCAGGGAGACCGCGCACAGCCGGTTTCCCGCGTGTGCCGAGTTGTTTGTCCGTCGATGCTCCGTCCGACGCCACGACCGAAAGGCGGCGCGCGAGCATGGCCTCGACACCCGGCGGCCGACCGACCCCTCAGGTCGACCGCACCTCCCGGTTCGGCTTCGGCCGGAATCCCGCGGGCGCCCCGGCGTCCCGGCCGCCGCGGCCGCGCCGCCGGCACCGCTTCGGCCGTGGGCCGCGGCTGGGCCTGGCAGCCGGCTTCGTGCTGGCGCTGTCCCTGCCGCTGGTGGCACCGGCCGGTGCCGCGCCGACGGCCGCCACACCGACACCGTCACCCACCGTGGGCACGACCCCGGAGGCTGACGGAACCTCGTCGCCCGTGCCGTCCTCGTCGGCCGGGGGTGTCGCCGACCAGCAGGTCCCGGTCGCCGGCCTGACCTCCGGCCCGGCCACCGCCGGGCAGTCGAAACTGACTCTCGTCCTGTTCGACAGCGACATCGTGCTCGTCGGCGGGCGTGGCTTCGGGCCCGGCAAGGACGTGGCGGTCACCGCCGCGACCACCGACCTCGGTGGCTCCGCGAGCGCCCGGTCCGGCGCGGACGGCCGGTTCATCCTCGGCTTCCAGGTGCCGCTTGGCTTCTCCGGCCGGGTGACCGTGACGGCGAAGCAGGAGTCGGTGGAGGCCAGCGGCACGCTCGACGTCGTCGACGCTGGCACGCCGGGCCTGGCGAACGGGGCGGCCAACGGCGCCGAGGTCCCCGCACCAGCCCCGACGGCGAGTCCTGTCCCGGGCCCCGCGGCCACCCCGGCGCCGACGACCGCCGAGCCCACGACTTCGGAGCCCACGGCCTCCGGGCCCACCAGCTCGGAGCCGACGGGCACCGCTCGGGCCACCACCCCCCCGAGCACCGGCCGGCGGGGCTCGCCGGCGCCGACCGCCGTACCCGCGCCAGCGCCCACGGCCGCGCCGTCGGCGGGGAGCGGGACGGGCACCGGCACCACCACCGGCGGCACCGGCCGGCTCTCCGGCCTGCCCTGGATGTCCGGCGTCTACCCGTCGCACGTCCTGTCGCAGGTCATGTCCTTCGGGACGTGGCGCGGGCGGGCGAACGACGTGGCGCACGTGTTCACCGTCCGTACCCAGGGCTGGAACGCGATGGTCGAGCCGCGCTGGCCGCTGGACCTGTACAAGGCCTTCCCGGGCAAGCTGATCATCAGCCAGCCGACCTATCCGAAGGGCCAGGGCAACAACGCGGCCTGCGCCCGCGGCGAGTACGACAGCTACTGGAAGACCTTCGGCACGTTCCTCAAGAACAACGGCCGCGCCGATTCGATCGTCCGCATCGGCTGGGAATTCAACGGCAAGTTCATGTACTGGCACTCGGACCCGGCCGGGACGGAGTTCCGCGACTGCTTCCGCAAGATCTCGACCGCCATCCGCTCGACGGACCCCGCGGTGAAGATCGACTGGACGTTCAACGCGCACGCCTCGCCGGTTCCCAACGGGGGCACCCCGTGGGCGGCCTACCCGGGTGACGAGTACGTCGACTATGTCGGCATCGACTCCTACGACTGGTACCCGCCGTCGCGGGACGAGGCCACCTGGAAGAAGCAGTGCGAGGACCCGAACGGCCTGTGCTACCTGCTTGAGTTCGCCCGCCAGCACGGCAAGAAGGTGGGCGTGGGCGAATGGGGCGTGTCCTCGTGCAGCCGCAACGGCGGCGGTGACAACCCCTTCTACATCCAGAAGATGTTCGACACGTTCACGAAGTACGCGGACGTGATGGCGTACGAGGCGTACTTCCACGACGCGGCGCCCGGCAACGTCTGCTCGACCATCATGAACGGCGGCCAGAACCCGAAGGCGTCCGCCCTGTACAAGAAACTGTTCGGCTCGCTCTGAACGGCGCCACTCAGCGCTGCTCGTCTTCCGGGCAGCGCTGAGCAGCCCGGTCCGAACGGCGGACCGCTCTCGGCACACAGATGATCGTTCGTTTCAGTGAACGGGCCGTCACCCCGGCATCGCGGGGGTGACGGCCCGTTCGTCTGCCGACCAACACCTGTGCACGGAGGCGTCGTGTGCTGTTTCGTGTCGAACTCCCGGAGTGGCGCGGTAGCGTCAGCCCCGGGCACCATGTCCAAGCCCGCCCTGTGACCTGCGCGGTTGCGGTTCCCGCTTACGAGGGCTCGCGGGATCGCTCGCGCAGGCCCGCCGGATCGTCCGTCCCCGGATCGTCGGATCGTCTCGACAGGAGCGCGCCGCTTGCGTCACTTCAGCTTCCTGGACGGCCAGGCCGCCAGGACCCTGTTCCACCGAGCTCCGGAAGAGATCACGACCGGCGGTGACCGGCGGCTCGTCGCCACCGCGCTCGGCGCCACCCTGTACGCCCCCGGTACCCGCCCGCGACTGGCCTCGGACGTCCGCCGCCAGGTGGCGGCCGGGGTGACCTCGATGGTCCTCTGCCTGGAGGACGCCATCGCCGACCACGAGGTGCTCGGGGCCGAGTCGAACGTGGCCGCGGCGCTCGCCGACCTGGGGGAGGATCCGCCGGTCTGCGGTGACGGTCTGCCGCTGCTGTTCGTCCGGGTGCGCGCCGTCGCGCAGATCCCGGCGCTGCTGGCCCGGCTGGGCGGGCCCGCGCGCTCCCTGCTCGCCGGGTTCGTCCTGCCGAAGTTCGGGGAGGAGAGCGGCGAGGCGGCGCTCGAGGCGGTGCTGCGCGGGTCCGACACCCTCGGCCGGCTGCTGTGGGCGATGCCCGTGCTGGAGAGCCCGCAGGTGATCTACCGCGAGACCAGGATCGAGGCGCTGACGGCCGTGCGCCGCCTCGTCGACAAGCACGCCGACCACGTGCTGGCCGTGCGGCTGGGCGCCACCGACCTGTCCGGGGTGTTCGGCCTGCGCCGCGACCGTGACCTGACCATCTACGACATCGCGGTGGTACGTGACTGCATCGCCGACATCGTGAACATCTGCGCCCGCGGCGGCGACCACGTCGTCACCGGCCCGGTGTGGGAGTACTTCGCCCAGCCCGAGCGGCTGTTCGTGAGCTCCCTGCGGGTGACGCCGTTCGAGGAGGCCGACCTCGTCGACGGCAGCGAGCGCGGCGCGCGGATCCGCACGGAGCTCGTCTCGGCCGACCTCGACCGGCTCATCCGGGAGGTCGTCCTCGACAAGGCCAACGGACTGATCGGCAAGACGGTGATCCACCCGAGCCACGTGCCGGCCGTCCACGCCCTGTACGTCGTGACCCAGGAGGAGTACGAGGACGCGGAGGCGGTCCTCGAGGGGGACGCGGGCGGCGTCCGGCCGAGCAGCTACGCGAACAAGATGAACGAGCTGCGCCCGCACCGGCCGTGGGCGCAGGCCGTGCAACGGCGGGCACGGGCCTTCGGCGTGCTGCGCGAGGGCCTCACCTTCGTCGACGTTCTGGCCGCGACGCAGGACGCGTTGCGGTGACCGGGCAGGATCGGATGCTCGGCCAGGACCGGACGCGTGACCCCGACTGGCTGTGGGAGGAGCTCGGGCTGGGGATCGAGGTACGCGGCGGCGAACCGGCCGCGCCCGCGGACGCGGCCGAGCTGCGCCGGCTCGTCGGGCTGGCGCTGCGCCGCAACCCGCTGCGGGCGCACCTGCTCGTCAGCCGGGTCCTCGGCAAGCACCTGCCGGTGCCGCCGGCTACCGCGCTGGACGCGGCGGCCCGCCTGGCCGAACGGGTGCGGGCCCTGCCGGCACCCGCCCGGTGGGCCGGCCCCGGGCCGGGGGCGGCCGAGGTCCCGCTCGTCATCGGGTACTGCGAGACCGCCACCGCGCTCGGGCACGCCGTCGCCGACGGCCTGCCGAACAGCCACTACCTGCACACGACGCGGCGCCGGGTACCGGGCAGCACGCCTGTCCTGGAATTCGTCGAGTCGCACTCGCACGCCACCCACCACTGGCTCATGCCCGCCGATCCCGGTGTGCTGGAAACCCCCGGCCGGCTGCTGCTCGTCGACGACGAGCTGTCGACCGGACGGACGGCGATGGGCACCATCCGCATCCTGCATGCCTTCGCCCCCCGAACGGACTACGCAGTGGCGGCGCTCGTCGACGCCCGGCCGCCGTCCGCCCGGGCTGCCTTCGACGCCCTCGCCGCCGAGCTCGGCATCCGCCTGGACGTCGTCTCCCTCGTCGCGGCGACCGTCACGGTGCCCGCGGACGTGACGGCCCGGGCCAGCCGGATCCGCGCCGCTTTCGGCGCCCCGACCCCTGCCGAGGGCGGCGGCGACGGCGTCGCCGACGATGACGGCGGCCGCGCGGAGCACCGGGTCACCCGGGTGGCGGTGAGCTGGCCGGCGGGTCTGCCGGACGGGGCACGCCACGGCTGGTCCCCGGCCGCCCGTGAGCGCCTCACCGACGCGGTTCCGGCCGTGGCGAAGGACGTCCTGGCGGGACTGCCCGACCCCGCCCGCGGCGGGGACATCCTGGTCCTGGGTACCGAGGAGTTGATGTACGTGCCGATGCGGCTGGCGGACGGCCTGGCGGAACTGACCGGGCGCAGGGTGGTCTACCAGTCGACGACCCGCTCCCCGGTCCATCCGCTCGACGTCGACGGCTACGCCATCCGGGCGGCGCTGACCTTCCCGGCGCCCGACGGCCCCGAGCGGGTCAGCCACGTGTACAACGTGACGCCGGGCCGCTACGACGACATCGTGCTCGTCGTGGACTCGGGGATGGACGACCGCGGGCCGGTCCCCGACGGCCCCGACCTGGACGGCCTGCTCACCGAGCTGCGCCGCTGCGCCGACGTCACCGTCGTCACCATCCCCTGCCACGTGCCGGCGGCGCGCGGCGCCGAGGACGCCCGGTGAGCGCGGTGCGGCCCGTCGTGACCGGCGGGCGAACGCTGATCGGCTCCGGCTCCTACCTGCCCGAGGATGTCACCTTCCTGCTCACCGACCTCAGCGCGGCGAACCTCGAACGGCCGACGGAGGACCGCGAGGAGGGCTTCCAGTCCGGCCGGCACTACTCCGAGGACCTGCCGATCGAGTACCAGCCCGACGCCGCCTACCTGCGGATCTACCACCAGGCGCTGGAGCGGTCCGCACGGCGGGTGGCGTTGGCGACCGGGATCGTCGCGGAGCTCGTCCGGCACACCAAGCCCGCGCCGGTGATCGCCTCGATCGCCCGCGCGGGCACGCCGATCGGAATCCTGATGCGTCGCTGGTACGCGCTCCGGCACGGCCTGGACGTCCCCCACTACGCGATCTCGGTCATCAAGGACCGCGGCGTCGACATGAACGCCCTGCGCCACATCACCGACCGTCACGACCGCGCGGCCATCCAGTTCGTCGACGGATGGACCGGTAAGGGGGTGATGACCCGGGTGCTGGCCGAGGCGGTCCGCGGCCTCGGCGTCGACGACACCCTGGCCGTGCTCGCCGACCCGGCCCGCTGCGTGCCGCTGTTCGGCACCCGCGACGACTTCCTCATCCCCAGCGCCTGCCTGAACTCCACGGTCAGCGGGCTGGTCAGCCGGACGGTGCTCAACGCCGAGCACATCGGCCCGGACGACTTCCACGGCGCGAAGTTCTACCGGGAGCTCCTCCCGCACGACCTCTCCCGGCACTTCATCGACACGGTCGTCGACCGGTTCGACGAGGTGGCCGACGAGGTCGAGGCGGCCTGGCCCCGGCTGTGGGCCGCCGACCGGACACCGACCTGGGAGGGCTGGGCCGCCGTCGAGCGCATCGCCGAGCGGTTCGACATCCCGGATGTGATCATGGTGAAGCCCGGGGTGGGCGAGGCCACCCGGGTGCTGCTGCGCCGGGTTCCGTGGCGCATCCTCGTCGCCCCCGACCGGCTGGACGAGCTCGCGCACGTCCTGGCGCTGGCCGAGGCGCGCGGGGTGCCGGTGGAGGAGATGGCCGACCTGCCCTTCTCCTGCGTCGGCCTGGTGCGGCCGGTACGCGCCGCGGACGGCGAGAGACCGGTGTTCCACACCCCGGCGGCGCGCTGGCGTCCGGAGACGCCGTGACCGCCCCGCCCCGCCCCGCGCCGGTGCCGGTGCCGGCGCCGGACGGTCCGCACCTGCTGGCCTGCGACCTCGACCAGACGCTGATCTTCGCCCGGAAGTCCTTCCGGCTGGCCTCCGGGACGGCCGAGCCGGAGGTGACCCTGGTCGAACGGATCGACGGCGTCCCCTCGGCCTACTCCACCACCCGCGCGCTCGACATCCTCGCCCGCCTGCACCGGACGGCGGTCTTCGTCCCGGTCACCACACGGACCCTCGCCCAGTACCGGCGGATCGACCTCGGGGTGCGCCCCGCGTTCGCGATCGCGGCCAACGGCGGGCACCTGCTCGTCGACGGCGAGCCCGACCCCGCCTGGGCGGAGCAGGTCGCGGCCCGACTCACGGGCACCTGCGCGCCGCTGGCGGAGATGGAGGCCCTGGCCGCCCGGCTCGACGCCGCCGGATGGGCCCGCATCGTCCGGGTGGCGGACGGCCTGTTCGTCTACCTGGTCGCGCACAGCCGGGAGGCGATTCCCGACCTGTCCGACGTCGCCGCCGAGGTGGCGTCGGCGGGGTGGTCGCTGTCCACCCAGGGCCGCAAGGTCTACCTCGTTCCGACGGCCCTCACCAAGCAGGCGGCCGTCGCGGAGGTCGCCCGCCGGGCCGGCGCGTCCCGGGTGCTGGCCGCGGGCGACTCCGTCCTCGACGCGCCGATGCTCGCCGCCGCCGACCTGGCCGTCCGACCGGCGCACGGGGAGCTGCACGAGCAGGGCTGGCAGGCCCCGAACCTCACGGTGACCACCGCCACCGGCCTCCTGGCGGCAGAGGAACTGCTGACCCTCCTCCACACCTGGTCAACCTCCCACCCCGAGCCGGCCCGGTAACCATCGCGGCCCGGGGCCGCGCTCCTGCCGAGCCGAGCCGGAGGTGGGTCAGTACCGGAGCTGGGTCAGCAGGGGTGGCGGTCGGGCCTGGCGTTCCAGGCCGCGTACGCCGTCGCGTCGACCTCCTGGCAGACCTGCTCGATGTGGATGCCCCGCTCGTTCACGGGACGGCTGAAGTCCTCGTACGGGTAGGCGTCGTCGAAGCCGATCCGCACCAGGTCGGGTGTCGTGCGCCGGGGGCACGAGCGGGAGTTCGAGACCTGGCAGGAGAAGGCACGCCGGGTGCAGGCGAGGTCGCCGGGATTCCTGGGATACGAACTTTTCCGGCCGGTTCCCGGGGTGCAGGAGCACTGGGTCGCGCTTTTCCGGTACGACTCGATGCGGCACCTGGAGGAATGGCTGGATTCAGCCGCCCGGGAGAAACTCCTCGCGGACGGGCGGCGGCATTTCGCCGGTTTCGACGTCCGCACCGTGGGGTTGTCGTTCAGCGGCTGGTTCCGGTTCGGGGACGGCGCCGACGGTGCGCCGTCGCCCAACTGGAAGCAGGCCATGATGGTCCTGCTCGCGCTCACCGTCGGCTGACGGCCCCGCCCGCCCGCCGCTGAACCGGGCCGCCCGTGCGGCCCGGTGGCCCTGGGAGGTCGCGGGGCTTCGTGATACACCGGTGAAACCGTAGGTGACCGCGTTGTCCGGGCTGCCGTTGTTCGGGCCTTCGCCGACGCAGGAGGAACGCGTGACCGTGGCAGGCATGCACGCAGGAAGCGGGACGGACGGCGACGGCGGCGGCGCCGGTGGAGCGCTCGAGGCCGAGCTGGAGCGCCTGCAGACCGTGGAGCGCTTCGACCCGCCGCCGGGTTTCGCCCGTCGCCAGCCGTACGCCGCCGACGTGGCGGCGGCCGCCGCCGACCCGCTGGCCTTCTGGGCGGGAAAGGCACGCGAGCTGCTGACCTGGCAGAAGCCCTTCACCCGCGTCCTCGACGACGCGAACCCGCCCTTCTACAAGTGGTTCGACGACGGCGAGCTCAATGTCTCCGCCAACTGCCTGGACCGGCACGTGGCGGCCGGCCTGGGCGGCCGGGTCGCCTACCACTGGCACGGCGAGGAGGGTGAGCGTCGGGCCGTCACCTACTCCGAGCTGCTCGCCGACACCCAGCGGCTGGCGAACGGCCTGCGTTCCCTCGGGGTGGTCCCGGGCGACGTCGTCGGCATCTACCTGCCGATGATCCCCGAGGTCGCGGTGGCCATGCTCGCCTGCGCCCGCATCGGCGCGGTGCACAACGTGGTCTTCGGTGGGTTCGCGCCGTCCGCGGTGCGGGAGCGGATGGAGGTCTCCGACGCCAAGGTGCTGATCACCGTGGACGGGGCCCGCCGCAAGGGCCGCACCGCGGCGGTCAAGGCCGGCGTGGACGCCGAGCTGGGTGACCTGCCGAAGCTGGAGCACGTCGTGGTCGTCCGCTCCACCGGGCCGGTGGGCGGGGCCGAGACGGTGATGACGGCCGGTCGCGACGTCTGGTACCACGAGCTGCTCGCCGCCGCCGAGCCGCTGTGCCCGCCGGTGCCGCTCTCCGCCGAGCACCCGCTGTTCATCCTGTACAGCTCCGGGTCGACGGCGAAGCCGAAGGGCATCCTGCACACCACCGGCGGCTACCTGCTCGGTGCGACGTACACCCACCGCACGGTCTTCGACATCGACCCGGAGACCGACGTCTACTGGTGCTCCGCCGACGTCGGCTGGATCACCGGCCACTCTTACATCGTGTACGGCCCGCTGTCGAACGCCGTGACGAGCGTGATGTACGAGGGCGCGCCGGACTACCCGGACTACGACATCTGGTGGCGGCTGATCGCCGAGTACAAGGTCACCGTCTTCTACACCGCGCCGACGGCCATCCGGGCGTGCATCAAGTGGGGAGCGCGGTACCCGGAGCGGCATGACCTGTCGTCGCTGCGGCTGCTCGGCTCGGTCGGCGAGCCGATCAACCCGAAGGCCTGGCTGTGGTACCACCAGGTGATCGGCGGCGGGCGCTGCCCGATCGTCGACACCTGGTGGCAGACCGAGACCGGCTCGATCCTGATCTCGCCGATCCCCGGGGTGACATCGACCAAGCCGGGGTCGGCGACGACGCCGCTGCCCGGGATCAGCCCGGCGCTGCTGTCCGAGGACGGCGAGCCGGTCACCGAGGGCACCGGGGTCCTGGTGATCACCAGCCCGTGGCCGTCCATGCTGCGCACGCTCTACCGCGACGACGAGCGGTTCGTGCAGACCTACTTCTCCCGGTTCGGTCCCCGCACCTACGTCGTGGGCGACGCCGCGCGGCTCGACACGGACGGCTACTTCTGGATCATCGGCCGGATCGACGACGTGATCAACGTGTCGGGGCACCGGCTGTCCACCGCCGAGGTGGAGTCCGCGATCGTCGCGCACGAGGCCGTCGCCGAGGCGGCCGTGGTGGCCCAGTCGGACGAGGACACCGGCCAGGCGATCGTCGCGTTCGTGACGCTGCGCGGCGAGCTGGTCGGCGACGACGCCATGGTCTCCCAGCTCCGGGACCACGTCGCCCACCGGATCGGCAAGCTGGCCCGCCCGCGCCGCATCATCTGGGCCGACGACCTGCCCAAGACCCGGTCCGGCAAGATCATGCGCCGGCTGCTGCGGGACGTCGCCGAGGGCCGCGAGCTCGGTGACGTCACGACCCTGCGCGACCCGGCGGTCATGTCCGCGCTCGCCGAGAAGGTCGCCACCGCCCCCGACGAGTAGCCGCCGTCCCGTCCGTCCCCGCCGTCCGTCCCCGCCGCCCGTCCACCGCGCGGTGGACGGGCGGCGCGGAGTGCGGAATATCCGTCCTGGGGGGATCGTGGAGAAGTTGTTGCGGCTCGGCAACCGGCGGGTCGAACCCGGGTGCGGCGAGTTCATGCACCCTGTTTAGGCTTCCCGTCTCGTGAGAGCGCTGCGCCGATTCACTGTCCGTGCCCAGCTCCCGGAGCAGCTCGCTGCGCTGGGCGAGCTGGTTCTGAACCTTCGCTGGTCGTGGCATCCGGAGACCCTCGACCTGTTCGAGTCGGTCGATCCGGAGCTGTGGCGGGTCTGTGAGGGCGATCCCGTCCGGCTGCTCGGCGAGGTCGACCACGATCGGCTCGTGGCGCTCTCCGCCGACCGGAAGTTCCTGCGCCGGCTCTCCGACGCCGCGGACGACCTGCAGGAGTACCTGACCTCCGACCTCTGGTACCAGAAGCAGGCGATCCCGGGCGCACCCAGCGCCATCGCCTACTTCTCGCCGGAGTTCGGGATCACCGAGGTCCTCCCGCAGTACTCGGGCGGCCTGGGCATCCTCGCCGGCGACCACCTGAAGACCGCCAGCGACCTCGGGGTGCCGATCATCGGGGTCGGCCTGCTCTACCGGGCCGGCTACTTCGTCCAGTCGCTGTCGCGGGACGGCTGGCAGCAGGAGCGCTACCCCGGCATCGACCCGCACGGCCTGCCGCTGACGCAGCTCACCGACGCCGAGGGCGCCCCGGTGAAGGTCGCCGTCGGCCTGCCCGAGGGGCGCACCCTGCACGCCCAGATCTGGAAGGCGCAGGTCGGACGGGTCCCGCTGCTGCTGCTCGACTCCGACGTCGAGGACAACCAGTCCGCCGAGCGGGGCGTCACCGACCGCCTCTACGGCGGCGGGACCGACCACCGGCTCCTCCAGGAGATGCTGCTGGGGATCGGCGGCGTCCGCGCGCTGCGCGCCTACGCGGCCGTCACCGGCTCGCCGGCGCCGGAGGTCTACCACACCAACGAGGGCCACGCCGGCTTCCTCGGGCTGGAGCGCATCCGCGAGCTCACCGAGACCGGGCTGAGCTTCGACGAGGCGCTGGAGGCCGCCCGCGCCGGCACGCTGTTCACCACCCACACGCCCGTGCCCGCCGGTATCGACCGGTTCCCGAAGGACCTGGTGGCCCGCCACTTCGGCGGCGACAACAGCTGGCCCGGCGTCCCGGTCGACCGGGTGCTCGAGCTCGGCGCCGAGCCCGACCCCAACGTGTTCAACATGGCCCACATGGGCCTGCGGCTGGCCCAGCGCTCCAACGGCGTCAGCAGCCTGCACGGCATCGTCAGCCGGGAGATGTTCGCCGGCCTGTGGCCCGGCTTCGACCACGCCGAGGTGCCGATCGGCTCGGTGACCAACGGCGTGCACGCCCCGACCTGGGTCTCCCGCTCGATCACCGAGCTGGCCGACCGCCAGCCCGGCCCCGGCCTGCTCAGCGGCGGCGCCGAGGCCTTCATCCGGTTCGACAAGGTGTCCGACGAGGCCATCTGGGCGACCCGGCGGGAACTGCGCGAGCAGCTCGTCGCCGAGATCCGGCGCCGGGTCCGCGTCTCCTGGCTGCAGCGCGGCGCGGCCCCCGGCGAGCTCGACTGGGTCGAGTCCGTCTTCGACCCGGACGTGCTCACCATCGGGTTCGCCCGCCGGGTGCCGTCCTACAAGCGGCTCACGCTGATGCTGCGTGACTCCGAGCGCCTCAAGCGGCTCCTGCTGCACGCCGACCGCCCCGTCCAGATGGTCATCGCGGGCAAGGCCCACCCGGCCGACGACGGCGGCAAGCTGCTCGTCCAGCAGATCGTCCAGTTCGCAGACAACCCGGCCGTGCGCCACCGGATCGTCTTCCTGCCCGACTACGACATCGGCATGGCCCGCTTCCTCTACGCCGGCTGCGACGTCTGGCTGAACAACCCACTGCGCCCGCTCGAGGCGTGCGGCACGTCCGGGATGAAGGCGGCGCTCAACGGCTGCCTGAACCTCTCCATCCGGGACGGCTGGTGGGACGAGATGTTCGACGGTCAGAACGGTTGGGCCATCCCGACCGCGGACGGCGTCGAGGACCCCGACCGCCGCGACGACATCGAGTCGGCGGCCCTGTACGACCTGCTCGAGAACACGGTGACGGCGCGCTTCTACGACCGGGCGACGCCGACGTCCGCCCCGCCGCGGTGGACGGCGATGGTCAAGCACACCCTCTCCACGCTCGGCCCGCAGGTGCTGGCGACCCGGATGGTGCGCGAGTACGTCGAGCGTTACTACGTGCCCGCCGGGGTGTCGGCCCGCCAGGCCACCGAGGGCGACCTCGCCGGGGCGCGCGACCTCGCGGCCTGGAAGCACCGGGTGCGCAGCGCCTGGTCGGGCGTCCACGTGCTCAACGTCGACTCGGCCGGGCTCGGGGACACCCCCCAGGTGGGCCAGTCGCTGGTCGTGCGGGCGACGGTCGACCTCGGCGGGCTCGACCCGGCCGACGTCGAGGTGATCGCCTCCTACGGCCGGGTGGACGAGACCGACCGCATCATGGCGCCCGGCACGCTCCCGCTGACCGACGTGGGTGAGGGGGAGGGTGGCCACGGCCACCGGTACGAGGGCACGATCCCGCTCGGCCGGACCGGCCCCTTCGGCTACACGGTGCGAGTCCTGCCCCGCCATCGCCTCACCGCAAGCCCAGCCGAACTAGGCCTGGTCACAAACCCCTGACCCACCCCCGCGCCCTGGGCCTCCGGCCTCCGGGCCCAGGGCGGCCGGTGTGGTGGCCGAGTGTCATCGTGGACTCACTCGGCCGCCACACTGCAATCGGAGCCGCCGAGGGCCCGCAGGATGAGGACTGTTCGTCCGGCCACGTCGAGTTGCGCGCCGGCCGCCAGCGTCCGGCGGGGCTCGGTGATCGTGTCCGGGAACCCGGCGAGGTCGTCCGCGGCGGTGTCGAGCAGCAGGTCGTACCAGGTCGCCCAGGGCGCCCCGGGGAGCACGACCGTCCGGTCCTCGCCCTCAGGATGGATGACCAGCAGCAGGCTCTCCCCGGTGATCGGCGTGCCCGCGGCGTCGGTCCACTCGATGCCCTCCCCGGCCAGGTGCGCCACCAGGATCGCCACCTGCGGGGCGTTCCAGTCCGCGGCCGACATCACCGCGCCGTCCTGCCGGAACCAGGTGATGTCGGGCAGCCGCTGCGGGGTCGGCGCGCCACCGCGGAAGAACCGCTGCCGCCGCAGCACCGGCGCGGCCCGTCGCAGTCTGCTCAGCCCGCCCACCAGCGTGACCAGCGCCGGATCGGGACCTGCCGGATCCGCGGCCGGCACCTCGCCGGCCGGCACCTCGCCGGGCCCACCGGCCTCGGGGGTTCCTGCCGTTCCGTTCGGCCAGGCGAGCCAGGAGACCGCGTTGTCCTGGCAGTAGGCGTTGTTGTTGCCGCCCTGCGAACGTCCCAGCTCGTCGCCGGCGAGCAGCATCGGCACACCGGCCGACAGCAGCAACGTGCTGATCAGGGCCCGGCGGGCCCGGCGGCGGTTCGTGAGGATCTTCGGGTCGTCCGTCGGTCCCTCGGCGCCGTGGTTCGACGACCGGTTCTCCGACTCCCCGTCCCGGTTGCCCTCCCCGTTGGCCTCGTTGTGCTTCTCGTTGTACGAGACCAGGTCGGCGAGGGGGAAACCGTCGTGCGCGGTGACGAAGTTGACCGAGGCCCAGGGCCGGCGTCCCGAATGCTCGTAGATGTCGGACGAGCCGGTGATCCGGTACCCGAGATCCGCCACGCTGCCGGTGCGGTCGCTGAAGATGTCACGCAGGGTGTCGCGGAACCGGCCGTTCCACTCGGCCCACGGCGCCGGGAACGCGCCGACCTGGTACCCGCCCCAGCCGAGGTCCCACGGCTCGGCGATCAGCTTGACCGAGGACAGCAGCGGGTCGGCCTGGATCGCGGTCAGCAGCGGCGCGGCCGGCTCGAACCCGTCCGGTGACCGCGCGAGCGCCGTCGCCAGGTCGAAGCGGAACCCGTCCACCCCCATCTCGGACACCCAGTACCGCAGCGAGTCGCAGATCAGGCGCACGACGTGCGGCGACGTGGCGTCGACGGTGTTCCCGCAGCCGGTGACATCGCGGTAGCGGCGCGGGTCGGTGGGTTCGACGCGGTAGTAGGCGATGTTGTCCAGGCCGCGCAGGCTCAGTGTCGGCCCGCGCTCGCTGCCCTCGGCGGTGTGGTTGTAGACGACGTCGAGCAACACCTCGATACCCGCGTCGTGCAGCACGGCGACCATGGCGCGAAACTCGGCGACGGGGTCGTCCGTGGCCGCGTAGCCGGGGTGCGGGGCGAAGAACGCCAGCGTGTTGTAGCCCCAGTAGTTGGATCGGCCGTTCTCCAGCAGCGTCGTCTCGGAGATGTGCGCGTGGACGGGCAGCAGCTCGACCGCGGTGACACCGATCCGCAGCAGGTGGTCGACGACCGCCGGATGCGCCAGGCCGGCGTAGGTCCCGCGCAGCCGCTCGGGCACCCCCGGGTGAAGCATGGTGAAGCCCCGGACATGCAGCTCGTACAGGATCGTGTCGGCCCAGGCCGTCCGCGGCCTGTTCGCGGCCGGGTCCGGCCCCGTCACGGACCCGGCGGCAGACCCCGTGACGGATCCCGCGGGAGGCCGCGTGACGGGTCCGGTCACGACGCCCTTTGGCACATACGGTGCCGAGTCCCGGTCGTCGGGGTCCTGCCCGTAGGGATCGCCGGCCACATACCCGTGCACCGCCGGATGGGGCACGAAGCTTCCCGTGACCCGGCGCGCATAGGGGTCGAGCAGCAGCTTCGCCGGGTTGTACCGCTCGCCGCGCCCGGGCGCGTACGGCCCATGAGCCCGCAGGCCGTAGGCCTGCCCCGGGCCCACCCCGGGGATGTAACCGTGCCAGACACCGCCGTCCCGTTCGGGAAGCCGGTACCGCGTCTCACCACCTGAAGTGGTCTCCGCGCCACCGTCCGTTCCGCGGGCCGGGTCGGTGCCGAGGTCGGTGCGGCCGGTGGCGCCCGAGCCGTTCTGGCCGCCCGAGCCGTTCTGGCCGTCGAACACACAGAAATCCACCGCGTCGGCACCGGGCGCCACGACGGCGACGTTGACTCCCTCGCCGTCCCACCACACGCCGAGCGGGGTGGCCGAGCCGGGGCGGATCATGGGAACGACGCTAACCGCCACATCATCCGGTGGTCCCCCGAACTCTCACCTCCACCCATCCCAAGTGACCGGCGTCACTTCCCCTCCCGCGGCGCACCCAGTTGGCCGACGCCCGGACCCTGTCGGCCCCCACCCGGGCCCGAGGTGCCCCATCTGGCGTGGTCCCGGCCCGGCTTCAGGGCCTTCGGCGCCTGGGGGAGCTTGTGTGCCTCGGGCAGGCTCTCGCCGGGGAAGGGTGTGGGCTGAGTGTGGTCTTGGGGTGGTTGTTGGCGGCCTGAACGTGGAGGCCTACTCGTCTAGTGTTGGCTGCGGCCCGGCGGGGGAGTCTCCGGCGGGCGGGTGGCTCACGGATGCGCGGAATCGTGATGAGGATTCATGGTTTCGCGACGATGCGGAGGTTTGGCGATGGCGGTCGTGCGGCTCGAGGTCTCCGACGGTGTCGGGACGATCAGGCTGGACCGGCCGCCGATGAACGCGCTCAACGCGGCGCTTGCCGCTGAGCTGCGCGCCGCCGCCCTCGAGGCCACCGCCCGGGCGGACGTCCGGGCCGTTGTCATCTACGGCGGCGAGAAGGTGTTCGCCGCCGGGGCGGACATCAAGGAGATGGCGGGGCTGGACGTCGCTGGCATCACCGGCTGGGTCCGCGATCTGGCCGCGGCCTTCGACCTGGTGGCGCGTATCCCGAAGCCGGTCGTCGCGGCCGTCACGGGCTATGCCCTCGGCGGCGGCCTGGAGCTCGCGCTGTGTGCCGACTTCCGGGTCTTCGCCGAGAACGCGAAGGTCGGGCTGCCCGAGATCACCCTCGGTGTGATCCCGGGCGCCGGTGGCACGCAGCGCCTGCCGCGGCTCGTCGGGCCGGCCCGGGCCAAGGATCTCGTCTTCAGCGGCCGGCAGGTGCGGGCCGCCGAGGCGGAGGCGATCGGGCTGGCCGACAAGGTCGTCCCGGCCGATGAGGTGTACGCCGAGGCCCTGCGGATGGCGGGTCGCTTCGTCACGGGGCCCGCCCTGGCACTGGCCGCGGCGAAGCAGGCGATCGACGACGGCGGCGACCTCGCGCTCTCCGAGGCGCTGCGGTTGGAGTCGGCGCTGTTCATCGGCCTGTTCGGTACCGAGGACCGCCGCCACGGCATGGACTCGTTCATCGAGCGCGGCCCGGGCAAGGCCGACTTCGTCGGCCGCTAGCTAGCCGTCGCAGCACCCGACATCGGCCCCGGCTCGGTCTGCGGTCCGGGCCGGCCGGCGCGAGGCTCGGCCCGGCTCGGTCAGTGCAGGCCCGGGGCCGGGTTGGTCAGCGTAGGGCCAGGTCGGCGGTCACCGGCTTGTGGTCGCTGCCGAACTCGGAGCCGACCTGGTAGCCGGTGACCGCGAAGGCCGGTGACGCGAGGACGTGGTCGATCCGCAGCACCGGTGGGAACGCGACCGTTTTCGCGTTCCAGGTCGGTGTCCAACCGGCGCCGAGGACGTCGTGGGCGTCGCGCACACCGGCGGAGAGCAGCCGGCGCAGCGGACGGTGGTCGCGGGTGGCGTTGAAGTCGCCGGCGAGCACGACCGGCAGTTTCGACGTCTCGACGTCCTCGCGGAGGTGGTCGAGTTGGGCGCGCCACCGTTTCGCGTAGTCCCCGCTGGTCGGCGAGATCGTGTGTACCGCGTACATGACGAAGGAGCGGCGCTCGTCGACCCGCACCGTCGTGCGCAGTGACATGCTGCCGGCCACCTCGGGTGCCGCCGTGTCCGACAGCGGGAAGCGGGAGAACACCGCCGAGCCGAACGCGCCGTCCTGCGGGTGGACCTCGGAGTACCGGTACTCCTTCAGTGCACCTGACGCCTGGACGTCCGCCAACGTCAGCGGCGAGAGCTCGACCAGCACCAGGACGTCGGGGTCGGCGGCCTCGATCTGCCGGCCCAGCCGGCCGGCCTCGGTGTTGGAGTAGAGCAGGTTCGCGCTCATCACCCGCAGCCGGGCCGAGCCCTGCGGGACGTCGTCGGCGTCGCCGGGGAGGACCTCGGGCAGCGCCCAGACCAGGTGGGCGACTACGAGCAGCGCACAGAAGATCATGAGCAGGTTGCGCCGCAGCGCGAAGCCGATCGCGAGCGCCGCGTAGACCGGCAGGTACAGCAGCGGTGTCAGCGCGTTGAACGAGGCGAACGGCCAGGCGAACGCGTCGTCGAGGTGGACGAGGCGCACCGCGGCGATGACGGCGAGCGCCACCGTGACGACCCAGGCGGCGAGCACCAGGGCGATCCGGGCCGGCGGATGCGTCCCGCCTGCCCGGCCGGGCGGGTCGGACGGGATCGCCGGGATGTCGCCCGCGCCGATGCCCGTGCCCGTCCCGGCACCGACGTCACCCCCGCCGCTTCCGCTTCCGCCGTTGCCGCCGCCGCTCCCACCGCCGTCACCTCCGCGGCTTCCGCCGCTGTCGGTAGCTCCGCCGATGTTGGTGCCGTTGCTGGAGGTGGGGGCGCGTCGGCCGATGCGGCGGCCGATGCCCTTCGCGGGGCTCACCGGACATAGGGTGCCCGGTCCACGCCGGTCAGCCGACGGCGGGTTCCGGCCGCTGCGGGGAAGGTCGCACGAGACCAGCGGCGCGTGAGCGCCACTCACGGGCCGCGACGGCTTTCGAGAAGCCGGCGATCGTCCGGTCCAGCTCGGCGAGTTTGTTGACGATCCGGGTGGAGGACACCGGACCGGCCACCTCAACCGCCCGGTACCCGGCTTCGAGGGCCGCCTCGAGCTCGGGGCGCGGGCGTTTCAGGTAGGACAGCGCCAGGTCCGCCTCTGCGTACGCGCGGGTCCGGGCCCGCGCCGGACCCTGCAGGTCACGTGCCTCCAGCAGCCGCTTCTCGGCCATCTCCGCCCGGCCCAGCAGGAGGAAGCAGTGGCCCTGACACTCGGCCACGTCGCCGATGTTGTAGTGCCCGGCCCAGGACGGGGCGTCGCCGGGCTCGCGGGAGATCGTGCGCTCCAGCGCGTCCAGGGCACGCATGCAGCCGGCCTCGTCGCCGTTGCGGGCGAGGGCCCACGCCAGCTTGTCCTGCAGCATCGCCTGCACGGCCGGCGCGGACTGCCGGGCGGACCGGTCGATCGCCGCGCGCGCCAGGGACAGACTGTGCCGGTTGTGCCCCAGGGCCGCGGACTGGTCGCTCATCGCGGACAGTACCCGGCCGGCCATCATGACGTCGTCGGCGTGCTCGGCCAGCGTGAGTGCCTGGATGTAGTAGCGCTGGGCCAGTGCCTGGCGGTTGCAGTCCTGGGCGAGCCAGCCGCTGAACTGGGCCAGCTCTGCGAGGGCGCCGAAGGTGTCGGTGTCGGCCGGTCCTGCCACGGCCGCCCGCGTCCGGTCGTGCAGGAACGTCACGACCTGGGGGCGGATCTCACTGCTGCCGAACCGGGCGTCCAGGCGGCGGAACGTCTCGGTCATGTCCCGGATCATCGCTCCGCCGGACGGGGAGGACGGGACGTCCGCGCTGATCCGGCGGATCATGCCGGTGAGGCTGGACAGCACGGGGTCGGCGAAGGCGGTGGCGACGAAGGCCGCCCCGTCATGTAGGACGTCACGTCGCCGCATGTCTCGTCCCGAAAGTCCAGCGAGCGTCCGCAGGGTGTCGTCGGGGATGTCCGCGACGGCGAGGCCGAGGTCGTCGCGTTCACTGGCTTCGCCCCGCCAGCTGAGGTCGGCGGGGGTCACCGGGTAGCCGACGAGGGCGGAGAGTTCGGCCGCGGCCAGCTCGGCGACCATCGGGTCCCGGGGCCGCATGCCGCGGCGCCAGTGCCCGACGGTCGTCCGGGCCAGGCCGAGCTCGATGCGGCGCTGGGATCGGGCGCGGTTGTTGACCTGACGTGCGAAGCGGGTGTCGGAGACGTTGGCCTCGGCGAGCAGGCGGGAGAACAGGGTCGGCGTGCCGGATTCGCCGGTGTCGGGGCTGGTACCGGCACCCCTGGTGCCGCCTGCGCGGGTGCTGCTGGCGCCGCCAGCGCCACCCGCGCCGGTGGACGTTCCGCCGGCGGCCTTGCCCGCGGCAGCCTTCGCCGTCGGCCTGGCGCGCCCGGTGGATGCCATCGACGGCGCCGGGACCTGGTTGTTCGGGAGCTGGGTGGCCGGGATGTGCGTGCCCGGGATGTCGGCGGCGGACTGCGCTGTCGAGATGCGGTCCGGCGGGATGATCTCCGGGGAGGTGTGGTCCGGGGAGATACGGGCCGACAGGCGGCCCGGCCGGATCGGGCCCGACAGGGCCAGGGGCGGCCCAGCCACCATGAGTTCTTCCGCGACCATCGGACCCCCGTCTGCTCGATGTGGCCGGATGGGCCTTTACCAGGCCCTCGGCTACCTCATGGGGCAGAAAGTAGCCGATTGGTCACACATTCAGGAAGAGGGTGTGCAGTAGTGGGCCGGAATGCACGGTCATGGTGGGACCCGGGCCTCTTGCGGTAGGGGCGGTCGAAGTGGGAGACATCATGGCAAACCAGGCCGCTGTCGCGGCGGTGCCGGGCGGCGTCGATGGCCGATCCGTTAGATCGGTCCGCCCGCGGACGCGCCCGGTGGGCGTTACCCGTCCCGCCGCCGCGCGCGGTCGGTGGCCGTCGCCGTGGGTGGGCGGCCGTGTCGCGATACGCCGGTCGAGGCTGCGCCGGCCGGCGCCGTTGTGTCCGGATGATGTCTCCCGGATGTCCGTCACCGCCGGGCTGGCATGCCCGGAGCGGGCGGATTGCGGCCTGCATCACGGCGCCGATCATCGGGCATGTCAGGGCGTCAGATGCGACGATGCGTGGAGGACCGACATCGATATTGCTGGCTACGGAGGCCCCAAGGCGTGAACATCGTGGTTACCGTCAAGCAGGTTCCCGATACCTGGGCGGAGAAGAAGCTCGACGCCTCGGACAAGACGGTCGACCGTAAGAGCGTCGACAACGTCATGAACGAGATGGACGAGTACGGGGTCGAAGAGGCCCTGAAGATCAAGGAAGCCCATGGCGGCGAGGTGACGGTCGTCACGATGGGGCCGGAGAAGGCCGTCGAGACGATCCGCAAGGCTCTCTCGATGGGCGCCGACAAGGCGGTGCACCTGACCGACGAGTCGCTGCACGGCTCCGACGCCCTCGCCACCTCCGCCGCGCTGGCGAAGGTGATCTCCACGCTCTCGCCGGACCTGATCATCACCTCCTCGGAGGCCTCCGACGCCCGAGGCGGCGTCATGGGCGCCCTCCTCGCGGAGCGTCTCGGTCTGCCGCAGCTCACGCAGGCCCGCAAGGTCACGGTCGACCCGGGCGCGAACAAGGTCTCCGTCGAGCGCCTCGCCGACAACGGCTACGCGCTCGTCGAGGCGACCCTGCCGGCCGTCGTGGGCGTGGTCGAGAAGATCAACCAGCCGCGTTACCCCTCGTTCAAGGGCATCATGGCGGCCAAGAAGAAGCCGCTGACCAAGCTCTCGGCCGCCGACGCCGGTCTCGACGCGGGCTCGGTTGGCCTCGCCGGGGCGACGTCCACGGTTGTCGACGCGCAGCCGGCACCGCCGCGCCAGAGCGGCACCATCGTCAAGGACGAGGGCGATGGCGGCGCGAAGGTCGCTGCGTTCCTCGCGGCCCAGAAGCTCATCTGAGGGGTTGTTGTTCGATGGCTGAAGTTCTTGTACTCGTCGAGCACAGCGATGGCGAGCCGAAGAAGGTCACGGCCGAGCTGCTGACGCTGGCCCGCACGATCGGCGAGCCGTCGGCGGTGTTCCTCGGCGGCCCGGGCAGCTACGCCAAGGCGAAGGAGTACCTGGCCCAGTACGGCGCGGCCAAGGTCTACCTGGTCGAGTCCGAAGACGTCGCCGACTACATCGGGGCGCCGGCGGCCGAGGTCCTGTCGAAGCTGGTCGCGGACGTCTCGCCCGCAGCCGTCCTGGCCGCGGCCACGCCGGACTCCCGTGAGGTCGCGGCCCGCACGGCCGCCCGCACGGATTCCGGCCTGATCTGGGACGCCACCGCGCTCACCTCCGACCTGACGGCCACCCAGGGCATCTTCGGCGGTTCGACGATCGTCAACTCGAAGGTCACCAAGGGCACCCCGATCGTCGTCGTCCGGCCGAACTCGACCGCACCCGAGGCCGCGCCGACGACCCCGGTGGAGACCCCGGTCGACATCGCGATCTCCGACGCCGCGAAGGGCGCGAAGATCGTGGACCGCGTCGTCGAGGCGAAGTCCGGCCGTCCGGACCTCACCGAGGCCCAGGTCGTCGTCTCCGGCGGCCGTGGCCTGGGTGCCGCCGAGCACTTCGCGCTGGTCGAGAAGCTGGCCGACACCCTCGGCGCGGCCGTCGGCGCCTCGCGCGCCGCGACCGACGCCGGCTGGTACCCGCACCAGAACCAGGTCGGCCAGACCGGTAAGACGGTGTCGCCCCAGCTGTACATCGCGGTCGGGATCTCCGGCGCCATCCAGCACCGGGCCGGCATGCAGACCTCGAAGACGATCGTGGCGGTCAACAAGGACCCCGAGGCCCCGATCTTCGAGTTCGCGGACTACGGACTGGTCGGTGACCTGTTCAACGTCGTCCCGCAGCTCACCGAGGAGATCCAGAAGCACAAGGCCGGCTGACCAGCCGAGCCGCTCCATCCGGGACGGCCCGCGACCGGGCCGTCCCGACCGGGCGCAGGACGGCCGGGTGCGTTCCCTCTCTGTCCGGAGGGCCGCACCCGGCCGTCGCCGTTCCCGGGGCGCTGAGGTCGTCTCCCGGCCGAAGCCTCTCCCGGTCCCGCCGCCCCCGGCTCCTGAGCAGGGGCAGTCCGCGCCACCGACGGTTACGCTCGGTGTCGAACTGGGAGCGGGAGGTGTCTGAGTGTCGCTACGTCACGGGTTGCTGGGGCTGCTCGCGGAGGGTCCGGCCAGTGGCTACGACCTCACGAGGCGATTCGAGCAGGTGCTGGGCGCCGTCTGGCCGGCCGGGCACCCGCAGATCTACGGGGAGCTGAGCCGGCTCGCCGGCGACGGCCTGATCGAGATCGACAGCGAGGGCCCCCGCGGCCGCAAGGCCTACCGGATCACCGACTCCGGCCTGGACGAGATCAGGCGCTGGCTGCGTGAGCCGTCGGAGGTCGACCACACCATGCGGCTCCAGTCGCTGCTGCGGTCGTTCTTCTTCTGGCTCATGGAACCGGCGGACCTCAACCAGCACCTGGTGCGCGAGGCCGAGTTCTTCGCGTCGGCGGCCGGCCGGTACCGCGCCTACGCGCAGGCCACCGACCGCGGCGACTTCCCCGACACCCCACAGAACCGGTCGCTGCGCCTGGCGATCGAGGGCGGAGCGCGGCTGTACGAGGCCCTGGCCGGCTGGGCACGGTGGGCGGCCGAGCGCTCCGAGGCGGCGGGCGGACGTCCACGGCCCTGAAACGCGAGCCGGCAGCTCTCGGGCGCATCGGAAGCCACCTGGGCGCAGCAGGCAACCGCGAGAACACCGATACCCGGCCATGGACGTCGAAGCGTGCGATACCCGGCCACGGATGTTCCCCGTGGGCACGGGTGTCGGGGCGCTCGATATGGGGTAGCAGTCCTGAAGCGGCGACGCCGGGAGGCAA